>NZ_WPDC01000087.1:0-13651 GCF_035615595.1 Vibrio sp. R-1
TAGGGTTAACCGAGAGCGGGAAGTATGCCTAACGTAATCAATAGCTGTGCGCCGATGATGAGCAGCCCGACCAAACCTGTCACAAGCAGGGCCCCATTGCCCCCTGTAACTTGATAGTGTTGCTCGGTGGCTTGTTGGCGCACTTTGATCACCATCACCAGAGGTAAAAAGATGGCCAGAATGGCGAGCGCAATCGCGGCATAGCCCAGCGCCATAATGAAGCCTTGCGGGTAGAACAGTGCAAAAATCAGTGGTGGTAAGAAGGTGACGACAGACGCTAATGGGCGGTTCATTTTACCTTGTTGGTTACGTAGAGAATCCCCCATAAATTCAAACAAACCTAGACTAACACCCAAAAACGAGGTGAGTAGAGCAAGGTCAGCGAAAACACCGATGATGTTGCCAAGATTCGATTGGTGCACCGTGGTCGAGAGTACACCGATGAGCGCCGTGAGCCCCATATTGTCGAGTAGGGCAGATTGACTTACTACCCCAAGAGTGACCAACTGCCAGAAAATGTAAATCACTAGCGGAATCGCAGAGCCGATCAAAATCGCTTTGCGCAGCGCAGGGGTATCACCATCCAAGTAATTCACAATCGCAGGAATACTGCCGTGGAAACCAAAGGAAGTAAAAATGACGGGAATGGCCGCGACAATCAAGCCCTGCTGAATCGGCATACTCAGTAAGTAAGACTGCGAAACATTGGGCGCGAGGAAAAACAGTACCGCTACCATAGCGATCATCTTTCCGGCAAATAATACGCGGTTGACGCGATCCACTGTGCCTGTTCCAACGGTGACGACCAAAGCGACAATCAAGGTAAACAGCAAAGTACCGCTCGAACTTTCAACGTTCACGCCAGTGAAATCGGTAATTCGTTGGGTAAATTGTGCGCCGCCGCCAGCAATGTAGGCCGCACACAGCGAGTAAAACAAAAATAACATAGCGAACGTCGCAACCCATTTGCCTTTATCGCCTAAAATCTGTTTGGCGAGAGTATGCAACGTTGCCTCTTTATCCGCGTACTGGTGGATTTCTACCATCAGCAATGCAGTAAATGCCATCAGCATCCACAAGCCGAGCATAATCATCAATGAGGTTGAGAAGCCAATACCGGCGGAAGCTAGAGGCAGAGCTAGCATTCCTGCACCAATCGTGGTGCCTGCGATAATCAAAGTACTGCCTAAAAGCTTCGATTGCGTCATGTGTAAACTCTTTTATACGTTATTAGATGTTGCGCTTAGTGGTTTGTGCGAAATTTGACCGATTAATAATCTCATTTCGCTAATTTTTGGCTATTCTGTAGAAGCTTTCGATTTGCGTCAATCTGTTTGTAAAAATTTAAATCCGAAAGTGTAATTAATAATTTACACTTTATGTGGCTGAGGTTTTTACCACAAAGAAATCTTGGTACTTACTACAAGCTGTGGTAAACCTTATTGGCGTTTCTGGAAGCACTTACGATGAACGTCTCACCAGAAACCGTTATCCCCATTCAACGTGAAGCTGAACCTTCAAGTCGAAAGGGTATAAAAGGATGAAATAAGTATGAATTAAGGAGGTCAACAATGAGTGACCACAATCACAATGATGAATGTCTAGAGCTGCTTGATGCGATGGAGATTGGTTTTACGCTCAGTGATTACCAAGCGGTTGAATCAGAGCAAACCGACGTCTCTGCGTCATAATCTCCCATCTCGGTGTAACACCGAATCTCTTATCCCATGAATTTCCTTGCCCATTTGCATATTGCTCATCACTGCCAAAGTAGCTTACTCGGTAATTTACTTGGAGATTTTGTCAAAGGTGATCCGACAGAGCAGTATCCGCAATCTTTAGTGCAAGGAATCCGTTTACATCGCTGGGTTGATGCTTACACCGATAGCCACCCAGTGATGAAAGCGGCGAAATCTCTGTTTCCTTCCCAACAACAACGCTTTGCGCCGATTGCCCTCGACCTGTTTTGGGATCACTGTTTAGTCAATACTTGGTCGAATTGGCATGCCGAGCCCTTGGGGCAGTTTCTGACTCATGCACAGCAAGGGATAGCCGAAGAAAGTATATCGACGCTGCCTGAGCGTTTTGTGCGAGTGAATCGTGCTATGTGGCAAGGAGAATGGTTAGCCTCCTATGCGGAGTTGGCTAATATTCGCTATGCGTTGAGCAGGATGGCGCAGCGCAGCCCTCGAATGCAGCCTTTGGCATATAGCGCGCAGGGATTAGAGGACAACTATACCGAGTTACAAGCACTGTTTGCGGTGCTGTATCCGGATGTTTTAGAGAAAGCCAAACGCCGTTCACTTTGATACAATCCGCGCCCCAAAAGTTATTAGGTACGCGACATGTCAGAACTCTCAATCACTTTTTCGCAATTAGGCTTGGATTCTCGTCTGCTGAATACATTGAGCGAGCTTGGGATCGTCAATCCCACTCCAATCCAACAGCAAGCTATTCCCCATGTATTGCAAGGAAAAGATGTACTGGCAGGGGCGCAAACCGGAACCGGTAAAACGGCGGCATTTGGCTTACCTTTGATCCAACGCTTTATTGAGCAGCCTTGGCAGCGTGAAACAAACAGCAAAGAGATCCGGGCGTTAGTGCTTGTGCCGACGCGTGAGTTAGCTCAGCAAGTATTGGATAGCCTACAAGCCTACGCGAAAGGAATGGAGCTTAAGATCGTAGCCGTTTATGGCGGCACGAGCATGAAGGTACAGCTCAACCATTTGCGTGGCGGTGTGGATATTTTGATTGCGACGCCGGGGCGTTTGCTCGATCACGCCCATGTGAAATCGCTGTTTTTGGGCAAAGTTGAAGTCTTGGTACTCGATGAAGCGGATCGCATGCTGGATATGGGCTTTATGCCAGATCTGCAGCGCGTGCTGCGCCGTTTATCGCCACTGCGTCAAACGCTGTTTTTCTCTGCAACGTTTGATAGCAAAATCAAAGCGGTCGCGTATCGCATCATGCGTGATCCTATCGAAGTGCAGGTGACGCCATCCAATTCCACGGCAGAAACCGTGCAGCAGATGGTGTATCCGGTGGATAAAAAGCGCAAGCGTGAACTGCTCTCTTATCTGATCGGTTCGAAAAATTGGCAGCAAGTGTTGGTGTTTACCAAAACCCGTCAAGGCAGTGATGCACTGGCTGAAGAACTCAAGTTGGATGGCATAAAAGCGGTGTCGATTAATGGCGATAAAAGCCAAGGCGCACGCCAAAAGGCTCTGGATGATTTTAAAGCAGGTAAAGTGCGTGCTTTGATTGCGACCGATGTCGCCGCACGTGGGTTAGATATTGCCCAGCTTGAGCAAGTGGTGAACTACGATATGCCATTTAAAGCGGAAGACTATGTACATCGTATTGGGCGTACGGGGCGCGCAGGTTTAGCGGGATTGGCGATCTCTTTGCTGTCGCATGATGAACAGCCACAACTCGAAGCGATTGAGCGTTTACTCAATACACGTCTGCCGCAAGAGTGGTTGAAAGGTTTTGAGCCTAGCCCTGTGGTGCATGAGGAAAATTCACCGCGTCGCTCGGCTGGCCGTTCGTCAGAAAAACGCAAACTAAAAGCACAGCTGAAAATCCATGCGCAGCGCGGTAAAAAAGCGCGTTAAGTAGGGTCAATAAGTAGCACCCATCGATATCCCGTTTGCTATCCCCAATCACAGCACATCGCAAATAGTGCATCGGAAGGGGATAGCTCACATCGCCTATTACTCTTCCGTCTCTTTATAGACATCTCGCCAGTCGCAACTGAGGGTATACACCAGCTCATCCACCGAGTTGGGCTGCATAATGTAAGGCTTGGCGACATGAAACTTCTCAACCATCAAAGCGTTAAACAACTGCCAATGTTTGAGTAAACAGGCGGAAACGTCTTCAATTTCCGGGGCCCAAGTTGCACGCATAAAAGGCGTCAAACTGGCGGCGCTGTGAGTGTACATAATTAGCTGCCATTTGATTTCCCACAAATGGATCGGAGATTGGGGGTACTGACGGTTATAGTCATCCGCCAACGATTCAACCAAGCGTTCAATCTCTCCAGAAGTATCGAGGAAATAATCGAATAACTTATCTTCTTGGCGTACGGCATCCGCAATCAATTGGATTGGCTGTTTAATGATTAAGCCATGTGCCAACATGCGCATGATGAAAGTGTACAGCTTTACGTTGACGGGAGTTTCTGCCGGCATGGCTTGGAGCACCGTCTGCATGTAGCGAATCATATAATCATGCAGGCCATCGCTGATGCTGTGCCAGATCTTTTCTTTACTGCCGAAATGATGGCGGATCAAGCTATGTGAGACGCCGGCCTTTTCACTGATATGACGCAGAGAAACGCGTGAATAACCGAGCTCGCAGAACAGCTCTGCCGCTATGGTGATAATGTGATAGCGCGTTTTTTGGGCATCTTGCGCACTACGCCGCCCCTGTTTTTTTTCAATCATGTCAACCTAATGTATAACGGTCACTGAGACGTCCCGATTTTTACCAGATCTGCGCGAATTTTTCATGACTCTTGTGCTTAAAAGTGGAACTTTGGGGAAAAACTCATTGGGATGAGGCATAAAAAGCAGCAATGTCGCGCAAATCTTGATCATTTAAACGTTGCAACTGAGCTCTCATCATCTCCGCCATTGGGCCTGTGCGCTCGCCTAGTTGATAAGCCTTCATCGCGCTATACAGGTATTCTGCGCTTTGCCCATCAAGGTTAGGATAGCTGACCTGAGTAGCTTTGCCGTCGGTGCCGTGGCAAAACACACAACTTGGCGCTTTTTGTTTACCGAGTACCGGATCGCCACTGGCGAAGAGCGGAGTCGAAACAAGGGTTAAACAAAGCAGAGAGCAGACAACGCGCATCAATAAACTCCAAACAAGAGGGGAGGGAATCAGTAGCGCGAAGTATAAAGCTTCCCCTAAGGGGAAGCTCAAGAGAGCGCGAGCGAGAATAAAGAGAGTTTACGAGCCTGTTGGCATTCTCAACCTCACTCAAGCCAGTAAGGTGCGCAGTTTGGCGAGTAGGGTATCAATATCCTGACGTGTAATGTCTTTATGTGTCACGAAGCGCACTGGATTACCCGCGGTGATGATAATGCCTTCTTGGCGAAGTTGCTGGGCGATGGACTGGATATCGACTGTCGTGTCCAATTTAGCAAACACAATATTGGTCTGTACCCATTCGGTATTAACCGAAAATCCCGGTAAAGCATTCAGCCCCAAAGCCAGATGACGAGCATTATCATGATCGGTCTTGAGTTGCGTGACTTGCTCGGTGAGCGCCAATTTCCCCGCTGCAGCTAAAATGCCCGCTTGGCGCATACCGCCACCGACCATTTTTCGCCAGCGTCTCGCTTTGGCAATAAAGTCCTTGGAACCGAGCAGTAACGAACCGACTGGCGCGGCTAAGCCTTTGGATAGACACACGGTGATCGAATCAAAATATTGCGCGATCTCTTTGACATCCACATCCAGTGCGACCGCCGCGTTGTAGACCCGAGCCCCATCAAGGTGCAGTTGCAAACCATGTTGATCAACAAACTCGCGCGCCTTCGCCAAATAACTAAGTGGAAGCACTTTACCATTGATGGTGTTTTCCAAGCTGAGCAGTTTGGTGCGGGCAAAATGCGCATCATCCGGTTTGATCGCTGCTTTGAGTTTGGCGAAATCGAGAGTGCCATCCGGTTCATTGTCAATCGGTTGTGGCTGGATAGAGCCAAGTACGGCGGCTCCGCCAGCTTCATAACGATAGTTATGGGCTTGCTGGCCACACAAATATTCGTCGCCGCGCTCGCAATGAGCGAGTAAACCTAACAAATTGGCTTGAGTGCCTGAGGTGGTAAACAGCGCGGCTTCAAAGCCATGGCGCTCGGCCGCCCACTGTTCTAACTCGTTGACGGTGGGATCATCGCCATACACATCGTCACCCACAGGGGCTTGTGCCATCGCTTGACGCATCGCGTCGGTCGGTTGGGTAACGGTATCCGATCGAAAGTCCATATTTTCTCCTACAAATATCCGCAAAGTTTGGCTTTACTTAAACAAGCAATGGTTTTGGAATCGGTGATGTCGCCGAAAACAATTTTACGTTCTAATTCTTGTGGGGTAAGAAAGAGGACTTCAATCACTTCGTCCTCATCGCAAGAATAGCGCGCCGTTTTGCTTAGGTTTTTTGCGACAAACAGATGTTGAATTTCATCGCAGAAACCCGCGAGCGGCGTGACTTGACCGAGTTCGATAAATTGCTGAGCGCTAAAGCCGGTTTCTTCCTCTAATTCGCGCTGCGCACAGGAAAGAGGCGGTTCCCCCTCTTCTATAGTGCCAGCAGGAAGTTCGAGTAACCATTTTTTGAGCGAGGGGCGAAATTGGCGTATCAGTACAATCTCGCCTTGGTCAGTCAGTGGTAAAATCACTGCCGCACCGGGGTGTGAAATCGTGGTATGTGTGACCGAGTGGCCATTCGGAAGCAAAACGTCCTCCTCGACCAGTGCGATGCTTTTCCATTGATGGATGATTTTGCTCATGGAGTGTGTCTTGTCAAAATAAAGCGGTGATGAGGGAGTCACCTTACCTTAGGTTCAGTGGCATCCCCAAGAATAAATTGTACTTTTTGCGTCGTGTCTGTGGAAATGGCGAGAAGTTGAGCCGCTAAATGTGCAATCAATGATTACCAATTGTTTCAAGGAAATGAGATCTGTTATAAGGATGCGCAAAACAAAAAAATAGACTTTGTAACAAATCGACAACAATTGTATAAAGCGATTGTTTATTGAAACTATTGTTTATAGAGCCATTGTTTATAGAGCGATTGTTCATAGAAACAGCGCTTATTGAAAACGTGTTACCCAATTTGGGCTTTGTCTGAGGAATCAAGAGATGCTGCAACCCACCCACAGCTCACATGCGCGCAAAGCGCTGCTTTCAGAGCGAATCAATAAGCTGGCCAAGGCGCTCTCTGATGGCGTGTATGAGCGTGAAAATACCATCAAGCTCTGTTTATTGACCGCGTTGGCTGGTGAAAGTGTGTTTTTGCTCGGCCCACCGGGGATCGCCAAAAGCCTCATCGCTAAGCGTTTGATTCAAGCATTTGATAACAGCAGTTATTTTGAATATCTGATGACCCGCTTTTCAACCCCCGAAGAGGTGTTTGGGCCGCTGAGTATTCAAGAATTGAAAGACAATGGTCGTTATGTGCGCCTCACCCAAGGTTATTTGCCTACCGCACAGGTCGTGTTCTTGGATGAAATCTGGAAGGCAGGGCCTGCCATCCTCAACACCTTACTAACGGTTGTCAACGAGAAAACCTTCAAAAATGGCAGCGATATTGAGCGCGTACCGATGCGTCTCTTAGTGACGGCCTCCAATGAACTCCCAGACGAAGACAGCGGCCTCGAAGCACTCTATGACCGTATGTTGGTACGAATTTTTGTAAATCGAATTCAAAACAAACAAAATTTCAAATCCATGCTTACCGTTGGTACAGCGCAAGAAGCGCAAATTCCAGCAGGGCTGGCGATCACCGATGAAGAGTATCACCAATGGCAGCAGCAACTGGATAAGCTTGAACTCAGTGATGACGTTTTCGAAAAGCTCTACCAGTTGAAAACCATGGTTGAAGAGCGCTCAAAAGAGAGTGCGGGTTCAGATTTAGAGATGTATGTGTCTGACCGCCGTTGGAAAAAAGCGGCCAAGCTTTTGAAAGCCAGTGCATTTTTTAATGGCCGAGACGAGATTAACCCGTTAGATCTACTGCTGTTGCAAAACTGTTTGTGGAATACCCCAGAATCACATGATGTGGTTCATGAGGTGATCCGCGAATTTGCGCTGCGTTACGCCTTTGACCAAGCAGAAGTGGAGCAACAGCTCGATGTATGTCGACTTGAACTTGCCCAAATTCAAGAAGAGCTAGAGTCTGAGTTTGCCATGGTGCTGTCACTGGAAACCACCAATGGCTTAATCAAAAAACAAGTTCATCATCAATATGACCTGTCTGATGCCCAAATTTACAAAGTGGGTATGACGCCTGATTTGATTAAGCTGGTGTTATTGCAGAGCAATATGTCAGTTTCTGAAGGTGAGAAAGGCGATAGCCGTTGGATTTACGTACAGAAAAGTGAATTAGAGCGCGTGATTAAAGAAGGACACGGCGAAGCCTATGGCTATGTGAACCAAAACACCAATCTATGCCGCTTACGCTTTGATCTCGATGCCAGTAACAATCTGGTGATTAAAGATATTGCCAACCGCTCCGTACTTCTGGCGATGGTCACCAAACAAGGTTTAGATGAGTCGCTGTATCAGAATTGGCTGACGAAAGCGGATCAAGCCATGGCGCAGCTCACTCATGCGGAGCACCATTTACGTAAAGTACGCCTCAAATTTCACGATGCGCTGCCGCACAGTTTTATCGACCCTGAATTGCCGACGGCAATGCAAGCGACCTTGCATGAGCTGCAGCAGCAGTTGGATGCCACTCAAGTTGAATGCGAGCGTAACGTGATGCGCATTCGTAACCTCAACCAATTTTTTGCTTAGGTGTCATTATGTTAGGGGCGGATGCGTTTAATCTGGTTGTTGCCATAGCAGAATCTGGCTTGATTGATACCGCCGTCAATGACTTGGTTGCGCGTTCCCAAGTGATGATGATGGCGGAAAATCGTGGTGTGGGCACGTCAGTGAAAAATCATCTGATCAAGTGGCGCACCAGCGTTCGTCGTCGTATGACCAAAGTGTGTGAAACCGAACGTTTCCAACGTGAGTTAGCCCTCTACCAAGAAGTGATTCACTGGGATGAAGAGACGTTTTTTACGCAAGTCCCAGACGTGGTGAAGAAACTGGAATGGGACTCCGCATTCTACTTAGAAGCGCGTCGCTTGCTCGAAAAAGAGAAGCTGCATCATAACCCCATGTTCCCTCATTTCTTTTGTGATCAGTGGTATAAATCACTGTCTGATGCGATTCGCCAAGCGCAGGTGATCGAACTTAAAGCCAACAAAGAGCGTATGTTGGCTGATCTCTATCAGCGTATGGAAACCATGCGCAATATGGATAAGGTCACTGAAGCGGGGGATGACGCGATCGTCGGCCGACTTTGGGATATGGCGGCGGCGAAATTGAGCCGCAATGACCTCACGGTCATGAAGCGTTACGCTGAGTTTCTCAAAAAACACAAAGGCATGCAGGAAATCGCCGAGCAGCTCGGGCGAATGGCTGGACAGGTTGACGATCCAGACCTAAATCGTGCGCCCGCTGAAGAGATGCAAATGGTCGAAGAGCGTTCAGATGAAGCGACCGATGACATTGTGGGTATCCACGAAAGTGACGATTTGAATAAGTTACTGCCCAACGAAACCATGTTTTTAGCTTATCCAGAGCTGGAAGTGGTGTTTTATAAGCACTTGGTCGATAAACGGTTAATGAACTATCGCATGCAGGGGAAATCACGCACTCTGCGTAAGGTGCGAGCCCATCGTCCTGACAACAAACAGGTTGATATCGAAAAAGGGCCGTTCATTCTCTGTATTGATGCATCAGGATCCATGAGTGGCTTTCCCGAGCAGTGTGCCAAAGCCATGGCTTATGCGCTGATGCAAATTGCGTTGGCAGAAGATCGTGATTGTTATGTGATGCTGTTTTCTTCCGAGTTCATTACCTACGAATTGACTCGCCAAGATGGACTGCGCGAAGCGAGTGACTTCTTAAGTTATTCGTTTCATGGCGGTACAGATTTTGAGCCCGTGATCCTCAAATCGATTGAACTGATGAGCAGTGATAAGTATCGCAATGGCGATTTGGTTGTGATGTCGGATTTCATTGCACCCAAACAAAGTGACGAACTGCTGGCGCAAGTGGCGGAACTTAAAACGCGCAAAAACCGTTTTCATGCCATAAGCCTATCAAAATACGGCAACCCGCAGTTGATGAGTATGTTTGATCACTGCTGGAGCTATCATCCGAGTTTGGTTGGGCGGCTAATGAAGAAGTGGTAACTTGAATGCTTCATACCCAACGACGGGAAGTAGCAAGTCGTCAACGCCACTGCTGCTTCAAGTCAGAAGGGGATAGGTTGGTTTGCTTGCGACGGTCAGTTGAGCAGATTGCGCTAAATCTCAGCAAACGATCCGGCATTTCATTTTTTTGTTTGACTCAGTTCGCATAATCCGTAAAGTACGCAGCGCAAGCAACGAAGCAAATCCTTCGTTTGACTTCAGAGGCGCGTTGGCAGAGTGGCCATGCAGCGGATTGCAAATCCGTGAACCTCGGTTCGACTCCGGGACGCGCCTCCATTTCTTTTGAAGTCATCGCTTAAGCCAGCCAAGTGCTGGTTTTTTTGTGTCTGCGTTTCTTCAATCGAGTCCCCACTCCATATTCCATTTATATCTCATCGCTCCCTACTGAGTATTTCCGGTTTACTTATCACGCTTTATGCATTTGGTTGTGGTTTAACCAGTCGTTTTTGCTATTCTTATGACGTTTTTTTATACAAACAGTCTGTGGTTTTGGTTTTTATACATTTTTATTGCATAAAAATACGTTCGTAGTAGTATGAACGCCAGATGATAATTAATGCAGTATGTCAGCATGAGTATTCGAGTTAACGGAATTAACAAGTCTTATGGCACCACTCAGGTGCTGCACGACATCCACTTTGAATGTGCGAGTGGTGAAACTTTAGTGCTACTTGGGCCAAGCGGTGCGGGTAAAAGCTCACTGCTGCGTGTGCTCAATCTTCTTGAAACGGCCGATAATGGCCAACTGCATATCGCCAATCAATCGTTTGATTTTTCAACACATCCAACTGAGCAGCAAGGCTTAGCGCTACGTCGCAAAGTGGGCATGGTGTTTCAGCAATACCATCTATGGCCGCATATGACTGTGCTGGAAAATCTGGTGGAAGCCCCCGTGAAAGTCGCAGGTATGGCGAAATCGCAAGCCAAACAGCAAGCCATCGAGATCCTGAAAACGTTGCAACTGGCAGATAAAGCCGATGCGTGGCCGCTACAACTCTCGGGTGGCCAGCAGCAGCGAGTGGCGATTGCGCGTGCACTGATGATGAAGCCGGATGTACTGCTGTTTGATGAGCCGACAGCGGCTCTGGATCCTGAGATCACCAATCAAGTTGTGAAAATTATCAAAGAGTTAAGTGGCACAGGGATCACGCAAGTGGTGGTGACTCATGAAGTCGACTTTGCCAAGAAAATCGCCAGCCATGTGCTCTACCTCGAAAAAGGGCGCATTGTTGAACACGGCACGCACGCCTCCTTTACCCATCCGCAGACTCAGCAGTTTGCCGATTATTTAAAACATTAAGAAGTTACTGATATTAGCCCACAGATTCTGGCCAGTGATGCGCCAGATTTCGCAGAACACATGGAGTATTGCAATGAAAAAGATCCTACTCGCGTCTTTGATTGGTTTGGTTTCTGCTAGCGCAGCTGCGCAACAAGAGATCAAGTTTGTGATGGAAGCGACTTACGCGCCGTTCGAATACATGGATGAGAACAACCAAATCCAAGGTTTTGATGTGGATTTAGCGAATGCGCTGTGTAAGCAACTTGAAGCGAAATGTAGCTTCCACAACCAAGCGTTTGACAGCTTGATCCCAGCACTGAAATTCAAACGTTATGATGCCGCCATTTCGGCAATGGACATCACCGAAGCGCGTTTAGAGCAGGTGAATTTCTCTAATCCGTACTACGACAACTCAGCCGCCTTCGTTTCTCTGGCGGGCAAAGTGGCGGATCAAGCGACGCTGAAAGGCAAACGTGTTGGTGTGCAAAATGGTACTACTCACCAAAGCTTTTTGTTAGAGCAACGTTCTGATGTTGTCGCGGTACCATACTCAAGCTACCAAGATGCGTTTATCGATATGAAAAATGGCCGTATTGATTCGGTATTCGGTGATACTGCGGTTGTGGCTGAATGGTTTAAAGGCGACAACAAGCTGGAGTATGTTGGTGAGCGAGTGACCAATCCACAATACTTCGGCAATGGTTTTGGTATTGCGGTGAATAAAGATAACCAAGCGCTGCTTGATCAACTCAACGCAGCGTTGGAAGCCGTGAAAGAAAATGGCGAATACGCCGCGATCTTCAATAAGTACTTCGGAAACTAAGATGGTGTTAACGGGCTACTCTTTATCACTAGTCCAAGCAAGCTGGATGACGCTACAAATTGCGTTGGCCAGCTTGCTGGTCGGGTTACTGTTGGCACTGGTGTTTGCTGGCGGTGAAATGGCAAAACTGAAATTGATCAAATGGCCAACCACTTTGTTGGTCACCGTGATCCGCGGTTTGCCTGAGCTTTTGGTGGTGCTGTTTATCTACTTTGGCTCGACCCAAGTGCTGTTTTTCATCACTGGTGAATTTATTGAGATCAGCCCGTTTATCTCTGGTGTGATTGCGCTCTCGCTGATTTTTGCTTCGTACGCTTCGCAGACGTTGCGCGGTGCACTCAAAGCCGTGGGCAGAGGACAGCGTGAAGCGGCCAGCGCGTTAGGAATTCCGCCTAGCCATGCATTTATTCGTATTGTACTGCCGCAAGCGGTCCGCCACGCACTTCCCGGTTTAATGAACCAATGGCTAGTGTTACTTAAAGATACGGCGTTAGTTTCTTTGATTGGGGTGACGGATCTACTGAAACAAGCGCAGCTCACTTCCGCGGCCACCCATGAAGCCTTTACGTGGTATGCAACGGCGGCGGCGGTGTATCTGGTGATCACATTGATCACGCAGCGCGCCGTAAAAGTGATAGATAACAAGTTTTCGATACAAGGCATGAGCCATAGCCAAGGAGCCAGCGCATGAAAGAGCAACACCTATGGCAACTGCTTGAAGGCTTAGGCACCAGTTTACAACTGACCGCGGCTTCGCTGCTGGTGGGTTGCATATTGTCGCTCTTGATGACTGTAAGCTTGGTGATGCGCACGCCCGTCGTGCATTGGTTTAGCCGTGCGGTGATCACCTTGTTTACCGGCACTCCGCTGCTGGTGCAAATTTTCTTGGTGTATTACGGCCCTGGACAGTTTGAATGGATCCGCGAAAGCGTACTTTGGGTATGGCTCAGCCAACCTTGGTTTTGCGCTATGCTGGCTTTGGCGCTCAACACGGCGGCGTACAGTACGCAACTGTTTAAAGGCGCATTTAACGCCATTCCTAGTGGGCAGTGGCAAGCGTGCCGCGCGTTAGGCATGAATAAAATTGCTACGCTACGGGTGTTGCTGCCTTATGCATTACGCAGAGCTGTGCCAGCTTATTCCAACGAAGTGATTCTTGTCTTTAAAGGCACTTCGCTGGCTAGCACGATCACCATTATGGATTTGATGGGCTACGCGCAGCGCATCAACGCCCAAACCTACGATACGTTGACAGTCTTTGGGATTGCCGGGGCATTTTACCTTGCAGTGAACGGCATTCTGACCCTGATCTTCCGCCAAATCGAGAAAAAAGCGTTAGCGTTTGAGGCGTATTGATTTTTAGTGTTGAATGGTTTTTGTGCGTTGTGCACGCCATTTGTACGCTATGGTGTGCTTTTTAATCACTTGATTAAATTGCTGAAATTTTTTATTGACCAGAAATCTCAATCCGTTAAAGTACGCCTCGTTCTCACGGCAAAGCTCGTTAGAACAGATGGTGTCTTCCATCGCAGTATGCGT
>NZ_WPDC01000088.1:0-13531 GCF_035615595.1 Vibrio sp. R-1
ATCAGACTCTGCTCTGGGTAGAGAGGTAAACGTTTGCGCTTACCGGAAAATGGCGGCGATTATAGAGGTTTTACTCAGGAAAGCAAACGTTTGCTTGTGGGGTTTTAGACCGAATTGATGAGGATCAAAAGCTAAGCTTTGGCGTAAATATCGCGCTCGTCTAACCAGCGGTCGATGATGGCTTGTGCATTTTGTGGGTAGCGTTCATGGATATGTCGTGCGATGCGTTGTACTTGCGGAACCAGTTGCTGATCGCGTACCAGATCAGCAATTTTGAAATCGGCTAAGCCGGTTTGTTTGGTGCCTAATAGCTCTCCGGGGCCGCGAATTTCCAAGTCGCGCTGCGCGATGACGAAGCCATCATTGCTTTCACGCAGAACGCCTAAGCGTTTTTGAGCGGTTTTTGACAATGGCGCATGAAATAGAAGCACACAGTGGCTGGCAACTGTGCCACGTCCGACTCGGCCGCGTAGCTGGTGTAGTTGAGCCAGCCCCAAACGCTCGGGGTTTTCAATGATCATCAAGCTGGCATTGGGTACATCCACGCCCACTTCAATCACTGTAGTGGCGACGAGCAGATGCAGCTCATTATTTTTAAACGCTTGCATTACCGCTTGCTTCTCGGCGGGTTTCATCCGGCCATGCACTAAGCCGATTTTGACTTCGGGAAGTTTACGTTGCAGTTCTTCTGCCGTTTCTGCGGCCGCTTGTGCTTCCAGCACTTCGGATTCATCAATCAAAGTACACACCCAATACGCTTGCTTGCCTTCATTGAGGCAGGCGTGGCGAATGCGCTCGACAATCTCATCGCGTTTGGTATCCGGAATCGCTACGGTTTGAATCGGAGTACGCCCGGGGGGTAACTCATCAATCACCGAGGTTTCCAAATCGGCATAAGCCGTCATCGCTAATGTGCGCGGAATGGGCGTCGCGGTCATGATGAGCTGATGCGGGTACGCGCCTTGTTTTGCGCCTTTCTCGCGCAGCTCTAAACGCTGATGTACCCCGAAGCGATGCTGCTCATCAATAATGACCAAGGCTAGATGGTCAAACGACACTTGCTCTTGAAACAGTGCATGGGTGCCGACCACCATTTTCACTTCGCCACTGGCGATGCGTGCCAGCTCCGTTTCCCGCGCTTTGCCTTTAAGCTTACCCGCGAGCCACCCCACTTGAATGCCCATCGGCTCTAGCCACTGCGCAAAATTGAGCGCGTGCTGCTCGGCCAACAGCTCGGTGGGGGCCATCAAGGCTACTTGATAGCCATGCTCAATCGCCCGCACTGCCGCAAGCGCTGCGACTAAGGTTTTGCCTGAGCCGACATCACCTTGCACTAAGCGCATCATAGGATGTGGTTTTTCTAAATCCGCTTCGATTTCGGCAACCACACGTTGCTGCGCCTTAGTCGGTGAAAAGGGCAGTTGCGCTAAAAGTTGCTGTTTAAGCTGGTGAACAGGAGCCAGAGGCAAGGCCACATCTTGCTGGCCTTGACTGCGAATCGCAAGCATCGAGAGATTCTGCGCCAGCAGCTCTTCCATGATTAGCCGAACTTGCGCCGGATGTCGCCCTTGTTCAAACAGGCGCAGATCGATATCCGCCGAAGGGCGATGAATGATTTTGAGCGCTTGGGCCAAGGTCATCTGCTGATCGTAAAGCCCAGACGGCAGTAATTCTTGCACCGCAGATTTCTCAAGCAGCGCCAACGCTTGGTCGGTCAAATTACGCAGGGTGAGTTGGCGTAAGCCTTCAGTGGTTGGGTAAACCGGAGTGAGGTTCGGTTCGACATCGGGTGTTTGTGCAGGAGCAAAGAATTTGTAGTCAGGATGGATGATCTCTAAGCCTTGATTGCCACGTTTGATCTCCCCATAAGCATGCACAAATTTGCCTTCCGCAAAGTTGTTTTTCATCGCCGCGGTGAAGTTAAAAAAACGCAGCGTCAGCGTGCCATTACCATCACTGATTTTCACGGTGAGCATTTTGCGTTTGCCAAACAGGGTATCCACCGCCATCACTTTGCCTTGTACCGCAGCCCATAAACCGTGGTGCAGTTGCACTATCGGATAAACGCGAGTGCGATCCTCATAACGCAGCGGAAGATGAAACAGCAGATCCTGCACCGTGTGCAAACCGACTTTCTCCAGTTTTTCGGCGACTTTGGCCCCGACACCGGAGAGTTCACTAAGAGGAACGGCTGAGAGGAGTTGTGACATGCGCGTTTGATCTAACCATTTGACTTAATGGCTATTCAAACATCGAGCTGTGTTTTTGTACAGGAAAAATTGCCCAAGATAGGGGTGAAACGCAGGTTTCCCCCTGGCTTGGTGTTGTTCAGTTCTTACGGCGGCGCACTTTAAGCGCGTGGGGCATGGTGCGAATTTTGCGCATAATGCCAGCTAAATGTACTCGATCTTTGGTGGTGAGCAGAACCGTGACCGTGTACAAGCGACCATCGCGCTCTTCCGTTGACAGGCCATGAATATTCGAGCCCGTTTTGGAGATCACATTGGTCAGTTCTGCCAGTGCACCTTGGCGGTTTTGCATATCCACTTTCAGCTCAGTAATGAACTCTTGATCGTAATCTTTGGTCCATTCCACTGCCATGTACTTGTCTGGCTCTTTTTGATAGCCGCGTACGTTTGGACAGGTTTCACGGTGTACCACTAAGCCACGTCCCGGTGAAACGTGAGCGATGATGTGATCGTCAGGAATGGGGTGACAACAGTTGGCAAAGGTGAGCAGAATGCCTTCTGCGCCGCGGATCGGCAGTTTATTTTTATTGCCGCCGGATTTGCTAGGCTCGGTCAGTTCATCAGCATTGCCAAGTAGACGGCGTGCAATCACGATACTCATCAACTCACCCAAACCAATCGCGGCCAGCAAATCATCCATCGAAGCGATTTTTAGATCGCTCAAGACTTTGCTGATGTTCTCTGGGGCAATTTCGTTAACCGAGTGTTCGCCAAGCGCATGGTTAAGTAGGCGACGACCGAGAGTAATCGAGTCTTCGCGACGCATCGTTTTCAGCACTTGGCGAATTTTGGTGCGTGCGCGCGAAGTCACCACATAGTTGAGCCATGCCGCATTCGGACGAGCGCCCGGCGCGCTAATGATCTCTACCGTCTGGCCACTTTTCAGCGATTGGCTGAGCGGGTATGGCGTGCGATCGACTCGCGCGCCGACGCAGGTATTACCGATGTCGGTATGTACCGCGTAAGCAAAATCGACGGCGGTTGCGCCCATTGGCAGCTCAACGATACGGCCTTTGGGGGTAAAGACGTAAATCTCATCTGGGAACAGATCGGATTTGACGTTTTCGATAAATTCAAAAGAGTTACCGGCACTTTGTTGTAACTCGAGCAGGCTTTGCATCCAGCGCTGGGCTTTAATTTGCGCGGTAGTGCCGCCTCGTTCACTATTGGCTTTGTACGACCAATGGGCTGCCACCCCTTTATCCGCCATCTGATCCATATCTTCGGTACGGATCTGCACTTCTACGGGAACACCGTGTGGGCCAACCATGGAAGTATGCAGCGATTGATAGCCGTTGGCTTTCGGGACAGCGATGTAGTCTTTCATTCGCGCAGGGCGTGGCTTGTACAAGCTATGCACCTGACCCAACACGCGATAGCAGGTATCTGCGGTATCCACCACAATCCGAAACGCGTAAATATCCATAATGGTGTGAAAGCGCTGCTCTTTGGTTTTCATCTTGTTGTAGATGGAGAACAGATTTTTCTCACGACCCACCACGCGAGCCGGCAGCCCCACTTCTTGTAAGCGGCCTTCGATTTCACTGTGGATGCGTTGGATCATCTCTTTGCGGTTACCGCGCGCGGCTTTCACCACCTCTTTAAGAACGCGATAACGATTCGGGTAGAGCGCTTCAAAGCCTAACTCTTCGAGTTCGGTTTTTATGTTATGGATACCCAAACGATGGGCGAGGGGAGCATAAATTTCTAAGGTTTCACGGGCAATGCGGCGTTTTTTATCCGGACGCAGTGCACCGAGGGTGCGCATGTTGTGCGTGCGGTCGGCCAGTTTGATCAGGATAACCCGAATATCCTGCACCATGGCCAGCACCATTTTGCGAAAGTTTTCCGCCTGCGCCTCTTTGCGATCGCGAAATTTGAGCTTATCGAGCTTAGACACCCCGTCCACCAACTCGGCGACTGAGCTGCCAAAATGGGCATCTAAGTCTTCTTTGGTGACATCACAATCTTCAATCACATCATGCAGCAGTGCCGCTTGTAGCGTTTCTAGGTCGAGACGCATCTCGGCGAGAATTCGCGCTACGGCAACAGGGTGAATGATATAAGGTTCGCCGCTTGAGCGGGTTTGCCCTTCATGGGCATCTCTGGCTACCACATAAGATTGGCGCAGAGCCTCAATTTGAGGCTCTGTGAGGTATTCTTGGGCAACGTCTTTTAGACTATCGAATAGATACAAATTTCAGGCCCGGCGGGTTAAATCGCTACGATTAACGGTTGTGCATGATGCTGCTAACTGCAGCCAGCTCTGCCGCTTCTTGTTCTTGCTGCTCTTGACGCTCACGCGCATCCAGCACATCTTTCGTGATCAGCCCTTCTTCGATTTCGCGCAGAGCGATAACCGTTGGCTTATCGTTCTCTTCCGGCACCAATGCATCTTTACCGCCAGATTGCATTTGACGAGCGCGGCGAGCCGCAACCAGAACTAAGTCGAAACGGTTGCCAATTTTTTCAACAGCGTCTTGAACTGTTACGCGTGCCATGAGAACTCCAAAATTTAGTTAACTGATAAGTTGAATGACGAGAAAGTATACAGGCTAACCGGTTGAGATTCTAGCAACGGGATAGACTGATAACCCAAGCTGGCTGTTTATTCAGCCAACAGAGCAGACAACATAGCGCTATATTTAGCAGCTTGCTTGTCTTGCTTCAATCTTTCTGCACGAATGATGGCTTTGAAATCCATTAATGCGACATCAAAATCATCATTAATGATGACGTAATCATATTCGCTGTAATGCGAAATCTCAGATTTAGCCTCACCCATGCGTTTAGCGATCACCGCTTCGCTGTCTTGACCGCGCGTGTTTAAGCGGCGTTCCAGCTCTTCTTTCGAAGGCGGCAGGATAAAGATGCTTTTCGCTTCTGGCATTTGGCTACGGATTTGACGCGCACCTTGCCAGTCGATATCGAGAAACACATCAATCCCTTTGTTGAGTGTGTTTTCAATCCACACCCGAGAAGTGCCGTAATAGTTGCCAAACACTTCTGCGTATTCGAGGAATTCCCCTTTGCCGATAAGCTCAATGAAATGTTCTTTCTCGACAAAATGGTAATGAACGCCATCTTGTTCGCCGGGGCGCATACCACGTGTGGTATGTGAGACCGAGACTTTCATTGCATAGGTTGGGTTTTGCTCCAATAGGGCGGCAATTAAGCTTGATTTGCCTGCGCCACTGGGTGCAGAAACGATATAAAGAGTACCTTTGCCCATCGATTCGGTTCCACTTAGGTTGGGATTGTGTCTTTGCCTTAACCGGCAATGATTTAAAGATAGCACTGACTGGATCCAGAATGGATGATTTTTCAGCCAGAAAAATGGAGGCGAAGAGTAGCACGATCTGCAAGATCTTCTCAAGCGTTGCGATGGCTTGTCGGTTAAACTCTCCGCGCAAAAAGGATGATCATTTCGGAATGATGACGCCATCGTTTGCTCAAAAAATACCCTTGCGCCGGATAACGTTTGGGATATAATCGCCGCCCTTGTGAGTTGGCTGTTGGTCAACCATGTAAAATTTGAGTCGGAAGCGTGCTTCCAATTTGGGTTCCCTCGCCCCCAAACCAAACTAAAAAGGTACAGTATGAATCACTTTACCCCTGCGCAGCAGCGCAAAGCCCTTGGCTATCTTGTTTTGTTTCACCTCGTGATCATTGCGTCGAGCAATTATCTGGTGCAAATCCCGTTTACGATTTTCGGTTTCCACACTACGTGGGGCGCATTCACTTTTCCGTTTATCTTTTTAGCGACCGATCTCACCGTACGTATTTTTGGTGCAGGATTGGCGCGTAAGATCATTTTTCTGGTGATGCTTCCTGCATTGGCGGTCTCTTACTTGCTTTCGGTGGTGTTTTTTGAAGGCCAATACCAAGGTTTAGCACCGCTGAGTGAATTCAATTTGTTTGTCGCGCGGATTGCGATCGCCAGTTTTATGGCTTATTTGCTTGGTCAGATCATGGATGTGCATGTGTTCAACCGCCTACGTCAAATGAAGCAGTGGTGGGTGGCGCCAACCTGTTCGACGCTGTTTGGTAATGCGCTTGATACCATCGCTTTCTTCTCGATTGCTTTCTACCAGAGTAGCGATCCGTTTATGGCTGAGCATTGGACGGAAATCGCCTTAGTCGATTACACCTTCAAGCTCATCATTAGCTTAGGTTTGTTTGTGCCTATGTACGGTGTCTTGCTTAACTACCTGATCAAAAAGCTGACTGCGGTGAACCCCAATTTTGCGATGGCGAGTGCCAAAGCCTAATTAGACCAAGTGCGACACGGTCGCCGCGGCGAGGAAAAACAAAGCCCGAGAGAAGTCTCGGGCTTTTCACATTTAGGATTGAGTAGTCAGTATTAACTTAGTGGCTGTGTGCCGCGCCTGCACCTTTTGGATAGCGGATAGATTCCACCATATCCTGCACATCTTGTGGTACTTCAGCGGTGAATTTGTTAACCACAATCGCCACCACAAAGTTCAAGCACATACCGAGTGTACCAATGCCCTCTGGGCTGATACCGAACCACCAGTTGGCTGGAACGCTCGCGGCTGGGTTAATGAACTTGAAGTAGATGATGTAAGCTGCAGTAAAGGTGATCCCTGCCAACATACCTATGATCGCCCCTTCTTTGTTCATCTTCTTATAGAAGATGCCAAGGATGATCGCTGGGAAGAAGGAGGCCGCAGCCAGACCGAAGGCGAAGGCCACCACTTGAGCTACGAATCCCGGAGGATTGATGCCCAGATAACCCGCGCCAACGATGGCGAGTGCGGCGGCAATCCGCGCGGCGAGCAACTCCTGCTTATCGGTCATATCGGGTTTAAACCCTTTCTTCAACAAGTCATGAGAAATCGCGGTTGAGATAACCAGTAGCAGACCCGCTGCGGTAGAGAGTGCGGCGGCAAGGCCACCTGCTGCCAGTAGAGCCACAACCCAGTTCGGCAGTTTGGCGATTTCAGGTGAAGCCAGAACGATGATGTCGTTGTTGATGGTCATCTCGTTACGCGCGTCGCCTGAGTAGAACATACGACCATCGCCGTTTTTATCTTCCCATTTGACAAGGCCCGTGCTTTCCCAGTTGCGATACCAAGTCGGTGCTTCAGCAGCCGTCACACCTTGCATGTCTGGACCGTTGATGGTGTCAATCATGTTGACGCGAGCAAAGGCTGCTACCGCGGGTGCAGTGGTGTACAAGAATGCGATAAACACTAACGCCCAACCAGCAGAGACACGTGCATCTGACACTTTAGGTACAGTGAAGAAGCGAATAATAACGTGAGGTAGACCTGCTGTACCCACCATCAATGCTGCGCAGATAAAGAAGACGTCAACCATACTCTTTGAGCCATCCGTATAGGCGGTAAAGCCCAGTTCCACGGCGAGGCCATCTAACTTATTGAGGAGATAGTCATCGGTTCCTGTCAGGGTTGAACCAAAACCAATTTGTGGAATGGGGTTCCCTGTCATCATCAGTGAAGTAAAGATCGCAGGCACCAAGAAGGCGAAGATCAGTACACAGTATTGTGCTACTTGGGTATAGGTGATGCCCTTCATGCCGCCCATTACCGCGTAGAAGAACACGATCGCCATACCGATCACGATACCGACGTTGATGTCAACTTCAAGGAAGCGCGCAAACACCACGCCGACACCGCGCATTTGTCCCGCCACATAAGTGAACGAAATAAAGATGGCACAGAATACGGCAACCATACGCGCGGTTCTGGAGTAGTAACGGTCTCCGATAAAATCCGGCACGGTAAATTTACCGAATTTACGTAGGTAAGGAGCAAGGCAAAGTGCAAGCAGCACATAACCGCCCGTCCAACCCATTAGGTAAACGGTGCCGTCATAGCCGATAAAAGAGATGATGCCTGCCATTGAGATGAAGGAAGCCGCTGACATCCAGTCGGCAGCGGTAGCCATGCCGTTGGCGACAGGGTGTACACCACCGCCCGCAACATAGAACTCACTGGTCGATCCCGCACGCGCCCAAATCGCAATACCGATATAGAGCGCAAAAGTGATGCCGACCAGAATAAACGTCCAGGTTTGAATATCCATGCTCAGCCCCTTAGTCTTCTTGTACGTTATATTTCTTGTCGAGCGCATTCATGCGCGCAACATAGACAAAGATCAGGGCAACAAAGGTGTAGATCGAACCTTGTTGCGCGAACCAAAAGCCGAGTTTGAACCCAGCAAATTCAATCGTATTCAGTGCATCGACAAACAAAATGCCGGCGCCGAATGAGACTAAAAACCACACTGCAAGCAGTGAGCCCATGATCCCCAAGTTTTCCTTCCAGTAGGCTTGAGCATGTTCAGATGATTTGAACGCCATGGCCTTCTCCTTCCTTTTCGTTATCCCGTTAGAGGTGTTAACACAATGTTACGCATCTTAGGTTAGCAGCCTAATAGCAAGGGATCTGTGCAACTTTAGTCGGGGGATTTAGGCCAAAAACATCGTTAAAGCGAAGGGTTATTCGACGGCAGCTATAAAAATGAGATGTTAATCTGATGTTAATGTAGCCAAAAGTATAACGACGACGAGTGGCGTAATGGCTTTTTTGTCGAGCAAAGCTCGCTAATGCGTGATTTGTTTACATAAACTTTTCTTAGTGATGTCATGAATTCGTGCACAATAGGCGGGCAAACTTATTGATAAACAGGGCAATCCGTTAACGACATCAAGTCGTTAATCGCAGACTGGGAGGTAGAGTGGACGCCGTTACGATTAACAGTTTTTTTATGATAGGTGCCTTATTGATAGGCATCAGCGTATTACTTAGCCCTGTCTCCTCGAAATTGGGGATCCCGATTTTATTGGTGTTTCTCGCGGTTGGTATGTTGGCCGGAGAAGATGGCATTGGACAGATTGCCTTTGATAATTATCCCGTAGCCTATTTAGTCAGTAACCTCGCTCTAGCGATTATCTTGCTCGATGGCGGGATGCGCACTCGAGTGGCGAGTTTTCGCGTCGCATTCTGGCCCTCGGTCTCTCTCGCAACCTTAGGTGTTGCTGTAACCACCTTGCTGACTGGTTTGCTCGCGATGTGGCTATTCAATCTGAGCCTGTTGCAAGGTGTCTTGGTTGGTGCGATTGTGGGTTCGACGGATGCGGCGGCGGTATTTTCTCTGCTCAAAGGGCGCAGCCTCAATGAACGGGTTGGTGCAACCTTGGAAATTGAGTCGGGAACCAACGACCCGATGGCGGTGTTTTTGACCGTTACCTTGATCGCAGTGCTTGGCAGCGCCGAAACCAATTTAAGCGCAGGGTTTTTATTGCTCAGTTTTATTCAGCAGTTTGGTGTCGGAGCGCTGCTTGGCTTGGCGGGTGGCTGGATTTTATGGTGGCTAATCAATCGCAACCAATTACCGGAAGGCTTGTACTCGATTCTGGCGGTGAGTGGCGGTTTGATGATTTTCGCCTTGTCTAACGCGTTGGGTGGCAGCGGAATTTTGTCGATTTATTTGACGGGGTTATTGCTCGGCAATCGTCCTACGCGCAGTCGTCACGCGATCCTTAACGTGCTTGATGGCATGACGTGGCTGGCGCAAATTGGCATGTTCTTGGTGCTGGGTTTGTTAGTCACACCATCGGAATTGATGGAGATTGCACTTCCCGGTTTAGCGTTGGCGGTGGGAATGATCCTCTTTGCGCGCCCCATTGCGGTATGGATTGGCCTTGCGCCGTTTAAAAGTTTTACCGCACGTGAGAAATGGTTTGTCTCTTGGGTTGGGCTGCGTGGCGCCGTGCCGATCATCCTTGCGGTCTTCCCAATGATGGCGGGCTTGCCCAACGCTCAGCTTTACTTCAACCTCGCGTTTTTCGTGGTTATGGTGTCGTTGGTGGTGCAGGGCGGAACGCTGACCAAAGCCATGTCGCTGGCTAAAGTGGAACTACCCCCAAAACCGGAGCCGATTTCGCGCACGGGCGTGGAAATTTATCCGACCAGCGAGTGGGAGTTGTTTATCTATAAACTCAAAGCCGACAAATGGTGTATCGGTGAGCCGCTGCGCAATCTGTTTATGCCGGAAGGTACCCGGATTGCGGCGGTGTTTCGCGATAATCAACTGCTGCACCCATCGGGGAGTACCGAATTATGCGAAGGCGATACCTTGTGTGTGATGGCGCAGGAGCGCGATCTGGAATCGCTCAGTCGTCTATTCAGCGAAGCACCAGAAAAAGCTTCTCTTGCGCGCTTCTTTGGCGACTTCTTCCTCGATATTGAAGCGAAATTGCAAGATGTGGCTTTGTTGTATGGTCTGGACTTAGGTGAGCTTGAGGCTGACGCTAAGCTTAAAGATCTGGTGTTAGAACATTTGGGCGAAACGCCAGTGCTCGGCGATTACTTCGAATGGCATGGTTTGCAATGGGTGGTCGCCGATGTGGTGGACTGGAAAGTGACCAAAATCGGTCTGCGCTTACCGCCCGAAGAAGAGCTACAAGAAGGCGCCGAGTAACGATCGCTTGCGCCTTGATATTGCGGTGCTGTTCAACGCCGCTGACCGGTAATGCCAAGACGTTTGGGTATAGCGCGAGTAAGCAGAAATGAGCGAGTGAATCACTCGCTCATTTCTTTTAGCAAGATCACTGCTTGAGTGCGGTTTTTCACGCCAAGTTTGCGGAAAATGGCCGTCATATGCGCTTTTATGGTGGCTTCCGACACATTCAATTCATAAGCAATCTGCTTGTTGAGCAGGCCATCAGACAGCATGCCAAGTACCTTGTATTGCTGCGGAGTCAGCGCGGCCACTTTTTCCGCGAGGTCATTACCGACAAAGCCATCAACCAGTAAATGTGCGGGGAAATAAGGCTCGCCGTTGAGCACTTGATTGAGCGCGGCAATCAGGCTGCGCATATCGCTCGATTTTGGAATAAAGCCAAACGCGCCGTGACTTTTCACCTGCGATACCACGCTAGGTTCTTCACTAGCGGAAATGACTACTATCGGTAAATCTGGGTATTCGGAACGCAAGTGAATCAAACCGGACATGCCATTGGCGCCGGGCATTTTCAGATCCAGCAGCAGCAGGTCTGGCTCTGATTCTTTATTGAGTAGGGTGAGCAAAGCATCCAGCGAGTCCGCTTCCAGCAAATTCGCGCCGCTGATCGCCATGTGCACCGATTGAAACAGCGCATTACGAAACAGGGGATGGTCATCAGCAATGATGATGGTGTAGGTCGAGTCCATGACGTCACAACAGGTTTACCAAACAGTTATAGGAATTATTGTTCTGTTTAGCGCAGTGAACAATCTTTACCCGTTAAAAGTCTGAACTGTATCCCTTTTTAAATGCATGAGTTTGAATAGCGAACACGATTTCGGTGGCGTCGCCCCATCGCAGTGCGAATGGGACGACAACTTATAAACCTTGTTGCGTGAGATGGTCGAGAAACGGTTGCTCGGCCATAAAACCGGTAATACGAGCATTCGGTACCGGCTCGCCTTGCGCATTCCAAAACTCAATGGTTGGCAAACCGAGCACATTCAGCGCCTTGAGTAACTCAATATCCTGCGGCTGATTTTTAGTGACATCGGCTTGCAGCAGTACAAAACCGCTGAGCTTGGTTTCCACTTGCTTGGTGTGAAAGGTGTATTTCTCAAACTCTTTACAGGCCACGCACCAATCCGCGTAGAAATCGAGCATCACAGGTTTGCCTTGTGCTTTAGCCTCTGCCAGTGCGCTTTGCAGCTCGCTTAGATTAGCGATGCGAGTAAATTGGATCTGTTTGACCTGCTGAGCGGTTTGAGTCGGTATCAACCAGTGATTAAGCAGGGGCTGGGCAGAAGCCAGCAGTCCTAAAATCGCGACAATGCCAATTAAGCTCTGTTTCCAACCACCAAACGGCAGACTGTTTTTGACATGGTACAGCCAGCCAAACGCCGCTAAACCGAGTGCCGACCACAGCACGCTGGACCAAAACTCAGGCACAATGCGCTCAAGCAGGAAAATCGGCGCCGCGAGCAGTACAAAACCGAACAGGGTTTTCACTCGCTCCATCCAGTTGCCCGCTTTAGGCAGCAATTTATTGCCAAACACGGCCACCAAAATCAGCGGAATACCCATGCCGATGGCGAGCGCGTACAGGGCGACCGCGCCGGTGAGCAGATCGCCACTTTGTGCCACATAAAGCAGGGCGCCAGAAAGTGGCGCAGTGGTACAAGGCGAGCAGACCAAGCCTGAGATGGCGCCCATGGCAAACACACCGGGTAGGCTGCCGCCTTGCTGAGCGTTACTCAATGAATTCAGCCAAGTCTGCACCCCGCTTGGTAACTGCAGGCTGTACAAACCAAACATAGAAAGGGCGAGCGCCACAAACAGCACGCTTAAACCCATCAGCACATAAGGGTGTTGTAGTGCGGCTTGAAATTGCAATCCAGCCGAAGCGACCACTAACCCAAGCAAGGTGTAAGTGAGCGCCATGCCTTGCACGTAAATCACGCTGAGCAGTAACGCGCGGCGTTGGGTGAGCTGGGCACCGCCAAGTACGATACTGGTTAAAATCGGATACATGGGCAGCACGCAAGGAGTGAAAGCCAGACCAACCCCAAGCGCTAAAAACAGCAGTGGCGTCCACCAATTTTGCGCCAGTTTGTTGGCCAGTGAATCTTGTGCAGACGTGGGGGCGTTATCGGTTTGTGGCAGTGTTGTTTGCGTTGATGTGTTGGTCTTAGGCTCGATAACGCGGTTTGATTCTACGTTAAATGGCGTAATGTCGATCACTCGAGTTTCTGGTGGATAGCAGAAACCTGCTTTGGCACAGCCTTGATACTGCACGATCACTTTGGCTCCGCTTTGATAAGCCACCAAAGGCAGCGGAACAGATAAAGGTGTTGTGTAGATTTTCACATCACCAAAAAACTCATCGTGATAAGGCTCACCTTCGGTCAGTGAGTACTCACCGATCTCAAGATTTTCACCACTGATGCTGATCCTATCTTGATAGAGGTAATACCCCTCTTTGACTTGCCAATCGATAAACAAGGTTGAGCCTTGCTGGAACGCATTAAACGGAAACGCTTCATCGACCGGAACAAAACGGTTTTGTGTCGGAGCAAAACTTGCAGTGCCTGTGTTATTGCCAGCGTTATTACCAAAGAGCGCCCAAGCGGGTTGGGTAAGCAGGGCAAACAGCAGTGAAAAACAGAGTATCAGTGTGCGCATGAGTCAAATCGTGATTAATCATTTACCGGTGATAGTAACCCAATCAGACCCGAGAAGGGCGCAATAAGTTTCAATAAGATGAACATCAACAAGGGAAGCCAGTG
>NZ_WPDC01000089.1:0-13183 GCF_035615595.1 Vibrio sp. R-1
GTTAGGGTGGGGTATTTGGCGCTTGCGGATGCTTAGGTTGTGTAGTTTCTGTTTGGCTTGGTGTGAATACCCCCTCCCAACCTCCCCCTAGAAGGGGGAGGTGTAAGATCGATGCGCGCGAAGGGAGGGGGCAAGGCGGTTGCCTTTGACCATGTTTCACTTGATACTCTAGCTCATATTGAAGTGAATAATTTGTACAAGTGGTTCGGTGTGCAAGTTTAATGAAGGATAAGATATGACGGTAAATCCTGAACGTTGGAAGCAGCGACTGCAAAATTTATCTAAGGCACAATCTCGCCTGCAAAAAGCGTGTGAGCAGGAGAGTTACAACGATCTTGAGTTGGCAGGTTTGGTTCAGACGTTTGAGTTTTCCTTTGAGCTGATGTGGAAAACCCTAAAAGATTTACTCGAATTTGAAGGTTTTGATGCCGCTTCGCCACGCAGCGTATTGCGAACCGCTCTAGAAGCGCAGCATATTTCCTCATTGCAGTGTGAAGTGTTACTCGAAGCGTTAATGAAGCGTAACCTATTGGCTCATACTTATGATGAAAATAATGTGCTGCAAGCGCAGCAACTGATTGTGCAGAACTTTGCGCCAGTTATTGCACAAGTGACTCAATATCTTGAGGAAAAAAGTGCTCAGTAGTTCTGTTTCTCTGACAAAGATCGGGTTAAAACCTCATCAGTATGCGTTGATTCGTGAGGCCGTGTTGCAAGATTCGCGAGTCGAGCGCGCATGGATTTTTGGCTCACGAGCGTTGGGTACGTTTAAAGATAGCTCAGATATTGATATTGCTTTAGAGGGAGAGGCATTAACTCTGGATGATATGGCTCGAATGTTAGAGCGCCTTGAATACTCAACGTTACCGTTTAGGGTGGATTTGCAGCTTAAACACAGGATCATGTCTCCTGAACTACTGGCTCATATTGAACAGTATGGGCTGCAGATTAAGTGAGTGTGTACTTAATTTCCCTCCCCCTAGAAGGGGGAGGGGTAAGTTCGATGTTCGCGAAGAGGGAAGGTCAACTGCTCTCGAGTGGAGGGGCGGTGTTTAGCCTCTCAGAGCGCGAAAATCATTGCCTGTGGGGGCTTGCGAGACGCGCAGGTCAAACTCAGGCAGTACCGCGTAAATATGATCAAAAATATCCGACTGAATACGCTCATACTCCACCCACACTGTGGTGCTGGTAAAGCAGTACACCTCTAGCGAAATGCCATCGTGAGTGGGCGCTAACTGACGCACCATCAGCGTCATATCTTGGTGAATATTGGGGTGAGTACGCAGGTAGCGCTCTAAATAAGCGCGGAAACTGCCGATGTTGGTCAGGCGGCGGCCATTGATACGGCAGGCCAAATCCCAATGTTTTTGTTGGTTGTAGCTGCTGATCTCTTGCTCTTTCTCGACCAAGTACGGCTCAAGCAGTTGCGCTTTTTTCAGCGTTTGTTTCTCTTCTTCTGTTAAAAAATGCACGCTGGTGGCATCAATCAAAATACTGCGTTTGATGCGGCGGCCACCGGACTCTTGCATCCCTTTCCAGTTTTTAAAGGAATCTGAAATCAGGGCGTAGCTTGGAATGGTGGTGATGGTTTTATCCCAGTTCTGCACTTTGACTGTGGTTAGGCTGATATCAATCACTGAGCCATTTGCGCCATATTTGGGCATTTCCAACCAGTCACCGACTGAGAGCATTTTGTTGGCCGAAAGTTGAACCCCCGCAACTAAGCCGAGGATCGGGTCTTTAAACACCAACATAAAGACGGCAGTCATCGCACCTAAGCCGCTGAGCAGAATAACTGGCGATTTACCGATCAAAATTGAGGTGAAAAACAGCGCCGCGATAATAAACACAATCAGCTTGATGCTTTGCAAAATGCCGCGTGTTGGCAGGTTTTTACCCACTTGGGTTCGGCTGATCAGCAGCTCCAGCACGTTGAGTACGGAGTAAGTGGCCAGCATGCCAAACACCACAATCCACAATGAGGTCAGGGTGTGCAGAACATCGTAAGCAAAGGTGTTAGGGCTTAGCCACAACTGGGTTTGCACCGCAATCACCACACCTTGGATCAGTAAGGCAACGCGGCTAAATAGGTGCTCTTTAAACAGAGCATTGCGCCAAACGCTTTGCTCATGGTGGGTATGGCGTTTGAGCCACAGCAGCACTCCACGGTGTAACACGAGATGAATGGCAATCGAAATGGCTGCGATCAGCCCGAGCGCTTCCGCAAGCTGGATCACGCGTTCAATTTCAATATCAAACTTCTGTAACCACAAGGTTAATGTTTCAAGCATGGCTTACTCCTTAATCAATCTGCGCGCCATACTACCTCAAACCCTAACGGCTTGCTATGTAAGTACTTGCTTCACTCGGTGGCGTAGGTAGGGCACGATATCTTGCTCAAACCAAGGGTGATTTCTCAGCCATAAGGTATTGCGTGGAGAGGGATGCGGTAGCGGTAAGACCGAAGGCGCCCAGCGTTGCCACTGCTGTACCGTTTCGGTCAAGGTGCTGGGTTTGTCCGACAGATAATAATGCTGTGCATATTGCCCAATCAGGAGAGTGAGTTGCCGATTGGGCAGTTGCTCCAACACCTTAGCATGCCACAGTGGCGCACACTCTTTACGTGGCGGTAAATCTCCGCTGCGCCCTTTGCCCGGATAGCAAAGCCCCATCGGCATGATGGCGATGTTTTCTTCGCAGTAAAACGCTTCGCGATCTAAACCCAACCACTGACGCAGCCGCTCACCGCTGGCATCATTCCATGGAATTGAAGTGTTGTGCACCTTAGTGCCCGGTGCTTGGCCAATAATTAAAATCTTCGCCGCCGGATGGGCGCGGATCACCGGATTCGCGCCCAAGGGTAAATGGGGTTCACACACTGTGCACTGGCGAATTTCCGTCAGCAGTGACTCAAGCATCAGTAGCCTTTTTCAAAATCAATCTGATTACGCAGTGGCAAGTTATCGCACCAACGTTGGTAGTTATCGGCGAAGATATCGACCACTTGCTCTGGAAAGCTGACCGCCGCGATGTGCGGTGTGATGGTGATCGCCGGATTGTCCCAGAATGGGTGATCTTGAGCGAGTGGCTCTTTGATAAACACATCCAAAAACGCGTGGCGAATGTGTCCTGCTGCAATTAAATCCGGCAGATCCTGCTCTACTAACGTTTTGCCACGCCCGACGTTAAACAGCAGCGCTTGGTGGCAGTGGCGAAGATTCTCTCGGTTGAGCAGCCCTTCGGTTGCCGGCGTATTGGGCAGCGTATTCACCAGTAAGTCGGCGCGCATTAAAGCGGCTGGCAGCTCACTGATGTGATAAGTGGCATCAAAATGCCCTTCTTTGGCCGGAATGCCGGTGCGATTGACGCCCACCACTCGCAGCCCAAACTGTTTAGCCACATGGGCTAAATGGCTACCAATCGAGCCAGTGCCCAAAATCACTAGGGTTTGATTGGCAAGTGAAGAGTAAGGGCGCGGCTGCCAAAGGCGCTCAGCTTGTTGGGTTTGATACAGGCGAAAATCGCGCTGATATTGGATAGCGTAACCCATCACATACTCGGCGATCAGGTGCCCGAAGATGCCTTTGACGTTGGTCAGCAGATAGTTTTTGCGCAGTTTAGGGTCCATCAAGGTATCGACGCCGGCATAGGCTGAATGCAGCCATTGCAAGCGCGGAAACTCATCCAAACGGCGGGCGGCCATCGGCGGTGCGGCCAACAAAATCGTGGCCTTGGCGCGATCTTCGGTCAAGGCGAGCCCTTCCAGTTGGCGCTCAAGGATCAGCTCGCGGTAGTGTTCATCATGTTCAGTCAGAATATACAGCTGGTGGAAATTGTTCATAGGCGCGTCTTTTTTCCCTTATGGTTATCCAGTACACTTCCGCTGTCTTTTTCCGCAACGATTTGAAGTGACTATGTTACAAAACCCTCTACAGCTTCGTCTTGAGAAGTTTGAACCTTGGCAACAGATTACCTTTATGGCCTGTCTGTGTGAACGTATGTATCCGAATTACGCTATGTTCTGTGAGCACACGCAGTTTGCTGAGGCGCGTATCTACCGTGACATTCTCGACAGCGTGTGGGAATTGATGACGGTAAAAAATGCCAAAGTGAACTTTGAGCATCAGCTTGAAAAGCTCGAAGAGCTGATCCCAACTTCGGATGCGTTTGATCTGTACGCCGTGTATCCCGCGATTGATGCCTGTGAAGGCTTGGCCACCCTGCTGCATGGTTTGTTGGATCGTGATGATTTAGCGGAATCTATGATCAAAGTGAGCCAGATTTCGGTACAAACCGTCGCTCAACTGGAAGAAGCACAAACTGGTGAAGCCATCACCAACGATAACCAAAAAGAGAATGAAGCCGTGTGCGCCGAATGGGACGTACAGTGGGCGATTTTCCGCCCGCTGCGTGAAGCGGTTGAGCGCGACATTGATCTCATCAAAGACCTACGCAAAGAGCTGCGCGAAGAAGGGGTCAGCAATATTGGGGTTGAGTTGTAGTTCTCCCACGATTGCCAAGAGAAACGGGAGCTGAAGCTCCCGTTTTTTATTCCACTTCGTCGCGGCTTTCGATCATGCGATGCTGGCGCTTCCAGTGCTCCCAGCGTTCGGTGGCCAGTTGCTGCATATCGGTGGTGCGGTCGGCTTCATCGATAATCTCTTCGCCGAGCAAGTGCTCGAAGATGTCTTCTAAGGTCAGCAAACCTTGCACTGAGCCGTATTCGTCTACCACAACCGACAGTTGCAAGCGTTTTTGCATCATCTGGTCGAAGGCTTTTGGTAAGCTCAAGGTGTTGAGCACAACATGGATTGGGCGCATCACATCGCCCAGTAGCAAGTTTCCTTGGCCATTTTGCTGCTCTTTAAACAACTCAAGGCGGTGCACAAAGCCGACAATGTTGTCTTTCTCTTCGCTGTAAATCAGCGGGCGCGAGAACGGAGTATCGCGGTGCTGCTCGATAAATTCATCAATCGTTAGATCCGCTGAAACGCGAAACAGTACCGGGCGCGGCGTCATAACTTGCGTTACTGGCACATTTTGAATCGCCAGTAAGTTGTTCAGCATTTTGGATTCGCCTTCAGCAAACTCACCGTTTTCATTGGCCAACATCGCCATCGCGGAGATTTCGTCACGTAGCTTTGGCGCTTCGACTTTGCGCGCGAGGCGTTTAGTGATTTGCTCAGAGAACCAGACGAACGGCGTCAGTGCCCATACCATCCAACGCAGCACGAGAGAAGCTTGGGGAGCGAGTTCACGCCAGTAGGTCGCACCTATGGTTTTGGGCACGATTTCCGACAGCACCAGAATGCCTAGGGTGAGCACAGCAGAGAATAGGCCAAGCCACTGGCTACCAAACACCACCGCCGCTTGTGCGCCAGCCGTAGCAGCACCTATGGTGTGCGCAATGGTATTGAGGGTCAGAATCGAGGCGAGTGGGCGGTCGATGTCCGCCTTTAGGCCTGCTAGGCGATTAGCCGCAGGGTGGCCTTGTTGGCGCAACTGGGCTAGATAGCTTGGAGTAATACTTAAGAGTACCGCTTCTAAAACTGAACAGATAAACGATACGCCAATCGCGACAGAGATATATATCGCAAGCAGAAACATAAAATTCCTTGGTTTTAAAGTGCACGTTCGAACTCTTTTCTTCTCACAATCTTCGCGGTAAAGGCCGCAAAGCACAGGGAGAATATGAAGAAAAATCGCTTCGCCTGAAGGAGCCGAAAGTGCTTTTTTCAGTCACTAAATCGATTGAAATGACAGGCTTCCCAGTCGATTAGCCCTTTTTAAATAAGGTTTCTCTCACTCAATTACAAGTAAACCTGTGGCTGGATTAGTAACAAATTGTGAGTTGTTACTCAGATTACGGTTAAAAGTGCGTCATAAAAGCGAAAGTTGCGCGACAAACCTTTGCCAGAGCGGGCATTTATGTTTTAGAGTGAGCTCGATTCGATAACCTATTGAGAAGGGAAACCTAAATGAACAAGACCCAATTGATCGACTTTATCGCAGAGAAAGCGGACCTGACTAAAGTGCAAGCGAAAGCAGCTCTTGAAGCGACTCTGGGTGCGGTTGAAGGTGCTCTGAAAGACGGCGACCAAGTACAACTGATTGGTTTTGGTACATTCAAAGTTAATCATCGTTCTGCTCGTACTGGCCGTAATCCAAAGACCGGTGAAGAGATCAAAATTGCGGCAGCTAACGTTCCTGCATTCGTAGCAGGTAAAGCGCTGAAAGACGCGATCAAGTAATTGCTTTATACTACGCCGAGATTGAACATCTCGGCGTTTTTGTTTATGAAGCAGCAGTTATCCTTCCTTTTTTTGCTCTCTGGCTTATTGGCCGGGTGCTCGTCTACTCCTAATCCCAATGTAGAGCAGATCAATCAATTTACTGGTGGTAAAACGATTGGTGATGCGACCAGTTTTTACTGGTATACCGAACGCTTTCAAAAACCGAGCTCAGCCTCAGACTACGTGACCTCCGGTGACTACGGCAGTTATCAAACCAGCTATCGCTGGGAAGAGGGACAAGTGCGTGAGATTCGCCGTGAAGGTGAGCATCTGGATGGTAAGAAGTTGGTGCCGTTTCGCGTCCATATTCGTTTTAGCAAAGAAGGCGAAGCGGTGTATCAGCAGTATCGGTTGGGCGGAAAAGTACTGCCGATGAATGAAGAGCAACTGGCTCACTACGTTTTGCAAGCCAAAGCGGTGGCAGAGGCGACCAAAGAGCAGGACAAACAAGGTTTAGAGCTGATCCAAGGCTACTGGAATGGTAAAACCTTCGAGACTTGTCAGGGCGTTGAGTATCAGCGCGTCGAGTTTAATCAAAGTTTGCCCAGCTTTGTGTTTAACCGCCTAGCTTCTATCGAAAGCTATGTGGCGTTTTTAGGCAAGATCCGTAACGGCAAAGTGCATATCGACGAGCTGCTGTTGCTCGATGATGCGGGTCACGATTGTGTGAAAGAGCCGGAGTTGCTTGATTAAATCAGCCCATGTTTGCCAATCCAATCGAATAAAAAAGCGCGAAGTTCGCGCTTTTTTCTATTGATAAGAAGATGGATGCCCGCTTACTTGGCTTGCTCGCGTGCAATCGCGCGATAACCGATATCGCGGCGGCAGAACATACCATTCCAGTGGATTTGATCCGCCAGTTGGTAAGCGCGTTGCTGCGCTTCTAATACGGTATTGCCGAGTGCAGTGGCACACAATACGCGACCGCCATTCGTAACCACTTGGTCGCCTTGGGTTTCGGTGCCTGCGTGGAACACTTTTTGTCCTGCGCTTTCTTGAGTCGGTAGACCTGAAATCACCTCACCTTTGGCGTAATCGCCTGGGTAGCCGCCAGCGGCGAGAACCACACCGATCGAGGCGCGTGGATCCCACTTCGATTCCACTTGATCCAGCTTGCCCGCAATCGCTGCTTGGCACAGCTCAACGAGATCCGATTGCAGACGCATCATGATCGGTTGGGTTTCTGGGTCACCAAAGCGGCAGTTGTACTCAATCACTTTCGGTGCACCAGTGCTATCAATCATCAAACCCGCGTAGAGGAAGCCTGTGTAGGTGTTGCCTTCGGCTGCCATGCCACGCACGGTTGGGTAAATCACTTCACGCATTACGCGATCATGGACGTCCTGTGTCACCACTGGCGCTGGTGAGTAAGCACCCATACCGCCGGTGTTCGGGCCAGTATCGGCATCGCCCACGCGTTTGTGATCTTGGCTGGTGGCCATAGGCAGGACGTTTTCACCATCAACCATCACGATAAAGCTCGCTTCCTCTCCATCAAGGAATTCTTCAACCACCACGCGGCTGCCTGCTGAACCAAACGCATTACCAGCCAGCATGTCTTGAATTGCGTCTTCGGCCTCTTGCAGAGTCATGGCAACAATCACGCCTTTGCCAGCCGCTAAACCGTCGGCTTTCACGACAATCGGCGCACCTTTTTCACGCACATAAGCCAGAGCTGGCTCAATTTCAGTGAAGTTGGCGTAAGCCGCGGTTGGAATGTTATGGCGAGCGAGGAAATCTTTAGTGAAGGCTTTGGAGCCTTCCAGTTGCGCTGCGCCTTGGGTTGGGCCAAAAATCGGCAGACCCGCAGCACGAAACGCATCCACCACACCAATCACCAGTGGTGCTTCTGGGCCAACAATGGTCAGCTCAATCGCTTTATCTTGAGCAAAGGCAACCAGTGCTGGAATGTCGGTGATGCCAATGTTGACGTTTTGCACCTTGTGCTCAAGCGCAGTACCCGCATTGCCGGGAGCCACGTAAATGGTGTCAACTTGTGGGTTTTGTGCCACTTTCCACGCCAGTGCGTGTTCGCGACCGCCAGAGCCGATGATGAGAACTTGCATTGTGAAATCCTTACTTAAACAAGATGGGGCGCGTTGCACCCCATACGAATCATGCCAATTAATGACGGAAGTGACGCATGTCAGTGAAGATCATTGCCATACCGTGTTCGTTGGCCGCATCAATCACCTCTTGGTCGCGCATTGAGCCACCCGGTTGGATCACACAGGTAATGCCCGCTTCGGCCGCAGCATCAATCCCATCACGGAAGGGGAAGAAGGCATCCGAAGCCATCACGCTGCCTGCTACTTCCAAGCCTTCATCCGCGGCTTTGATGCCGGCGATTTTCGCGGAATAAACACGGCTCATTTGACCCGCGCCGATGCCGATGGTCATGTCGCCTTTGGCGTACACAATCGCGTTGGATTTCACGTATTTCGCTACTTTCCAGCAGAACAGAGCATCTTTCAGCTCAGCGTCGCTGGGTTGACGAGTCGAAACCACTTGTAGGTCATCTTGTGCCACCATGCCTTGGTCACGGTCTTGCACCAATAAGCCACCATTCACGCGCTTCAAATCAAATCCTGTGGTTTGGCCTTGCCATTCACCACACTCCAGCAAACGTACGTTTTGTTTGGCTGCGACGATGTCGATCGCGGCTTGCGAGACTTTCGGCGCGATGATCACTTCCACAAACTGGCGCTCGATGATCGCTTGCGCGGTTTCGCCGTCCAGCTCGCGGTTAAAAGCAATGATGCCGCCAAATGCTGAGGTTGGGTCAGTTTGATAAGCGCGGTTGTAGGCTTGCAGAAGATCATCGCCCAACGCTACACCACATGGGTTCGCGTGTTTGACAATCACACAGGCTGGCTGGCTGAACTCTTTGACGCACTCCAGTGCGGCATCGGTATCGGCAATGTTGTTGTAAGAGAGGGCTTTACCTTGGATTTGGCGAGCCGTAGCAACCGAGGCTTCTTGTGGATTGGCTTCCACATAAAAAGCGGCCGCTTGGTGGCTGTTTTCGCCGTAACGCATATCTTGCTTTTTGATGAACTGCGCATTGAACGTGCGAGGGAATTTACTTTTTAAAGAAAGCGATTCTTCATCGCCTTCTTTGTTATCACCATAAGAAGGTACGAGTGTGCCGAAGTAGTTCGCAATCATGCCATCGTACGCCGCGGTATGTTCAAAAGCGGCAATCGCCAGATCAAAACGCGTCGCTAACGTCAGGGAGTTGTGGTTGGCATCCATTTCGCGGATCACACGCTCGTAATCGTGCGCATTCACCACAATGGTCACATCTTTATGGTTTTTCGCAGCAGAACGCACCATAGTCGGCCCGCCGATATCGATGTTTTCCACCGCATCAGCCAGCGTGCAATTTGGATTTGCCACGGTTTGTGCGAAAGGATAGAGGTTCACCACCACCATATCGATAGGCTGGATACCGTGGGTATTCATCACCGCATCATCTTGGCCGCGACGGCCTAAAATGCCGCCATGCACTTTCGGATGCAGGGTTTTGACGCGTCCGTCCATCATTTCTGGGAAACCGGTGTAATCGGAGACTTCCGTTACCGTCAGGCCTTGCTCAGCCAATAGACGAGCGGTGCCACCGGTGGAGAGAAGTTCAACGCCGCGCTCTGCAAGCGCTTTTGCGAACTCAACAATGCCGGTTTTATCTGATACGCTGAGAAGCGCACGGTGAATAGGACGAGCGTTGTTCATGCTTCCATTTTCCTTTACAAGATATTTGCCGAAAGTGATCTGCTGTGCGGTGTTGGGGAAGCTCGCTGCAAAGCCTCACCGCGCAAAAAACAACAGAGCCATTTGGGGAAATACCTTATCCGTCGCGATTTGAATGGCGAGTATTCTAACCAATTTATTACAAAAGATCTCGCGCAATCGTTTGGCATGGGAAAAATAATCGCTAAAAAACGGTTTTTCAAGCACAAATTTTAACGAAAGCTTAAATTTCCCCAAACTACTCCAAGTAGTCAGGGAGGAGGAGTGATGTTTCAGATTGGAGAGTTAGCCAAACGCTGCGGCGTTTCCACCGATACACTGCGTTTCTATGAAAAAAATGAGCTGATTGCTCCGGCAACGCGTACCGAGTCGGGTTATCGACTGTACGATGAAAAGAGCCAGCAACAAGTCACGTTTATTTTAAAAGCCAAAGAGTTAGGGCTGAGTCTTGAAGAGATTAAAGAGCTGCTCGAAATACGTTTAGAAGCGACCGAACACAGCTGCGCTGAAGTGAAAGCGATCACCAGCGCTAAGCTGGCGGTGATCGACCAAAAGATTGAAGAGCTGACCCGTATTCGCAGCGCGCTGAAAAAAATCAATGATGCCTGCTGTGGGCATGTGGAAGATAACGCCAGTCACTGCTCGATTTTAGCCGCGTTAGAGTAGAGAAATAACACCTAATTTATATTCTGATTGATAAGGGTAATTTAGTTTTTACCACTATGAATGACGTTGTCTGATGGTTAAACAACCTAAGTTTGCAATTTTTAGCCTTATCAATAGTAGGTGAAATAGGGTAGTGCACTTATAATTTCGCTCTTCATCGGTGTGTGGTGCTCGAGCATATTCTGCCTCTTACCGATGCTATCTTCCTGATACAAAGAGCTATTCTATGATTGGAATCTGTTTTCAAATCAATGACTGGGTTCTGTGCATTGATGAGAATAAGCTGTATCGCCAAGATAGGGAGGTCTCGGCCGAGCCGCGTCTTATTAACTTGCTGCATTTTCTTGCGGAGCATGCCGGAGAGGTATTCGGCCGTGAGGAACTCATTCAACATGTCTGGGACGGGGCGATTGTCACCGACCAAGTGGTCACTCAATCCATTTTTGAGTTGCGTAAGCTATTGCGCGACGGACGCGAAGAAAACCTCAGCTATGTGGTGACGGTGCCTAAGCGTGGCTATAAGTTAGTTGCGAATGTGCAGCGTCTCGATGGCAATCCCTATGTTTCTCGCCAAGAAGAGTCGACAGCCAGTGATGTCTGTTTGACGGACGATATCGACGACGTGGAAGACGCCGTTCCCGAGATTGTATTTCCTGCCGGCCCGTTAACGCGCGCCGTGTGCCAAAGTCAGCAACCGAAGAAATCAAGCAAGCCGAATGTCAGCCGTTGGCGCTTAAACCTGCTCAATGCGATCTGGATTGGCTTAGTGATTGTAGCGATGGGCTTTTTTACTGTGCAGCAGTCGCAAGTGCGCATCACCCAAGTGGTGGATACCCATCTGATTGAATTTAAGTTCCAAGACGGTTTTCATTCTCAGGTGCTCACACATGAGCTTGCCGATGGTATCGCACAAAAGCTGATGGCCGATCTGACCCAAGTGAGTGATTATCGGGTCATTCTCGGTAAAACGGCTTACAGCTCAGGCATTTTGCCCGGTAAGTCGATCATGGTGCGAGTCAATGACAAAGATGGACATGAGTTTTTAGATCTTGAGCTTAAGAATAACTCTTCCGATGCGGTGCTGTTTAGTCGCCAATATCCGCTCGATAGCCAGCATCTGGCCTCTGTGCTGAAAAGTGCGGAATGGGATGTGATGCAAGCGTTGAAAATCCCGAATGCAGAGCAGCAAGCACAGCGTTTGTTGGTGGATTTTCCGCGTCAACCTGCGGCGTTAGGGCTGTATGTGCGCGCCAATCATTACTTGAATGTTGCCGATCGTCAGCAGTTCCAAAAAGGTATTTATTTATTGGAGCAAGTGCTGAAATTAGAGCCGGATAACCATTATGTCCAAGCCGAATTATTGATTGCCTACCATGTGCAGCAAGCGCTCAGCCCAGATCAGGCGCTCAATCAAGATCGCATGCTGGTGTTGAGTGAGCAGTTGCAGCAGGTGAGTTACTCCCCTCAAGCGGTGGTGCAGCCACGCATTTATGAAGCGTTAGCACTGCAAGCGACAGTCGAAAACCAAGTGGAAGCGGCCACGCGCTATTTGGCGCAAGCTCAGGGTTTGCGGGAATCGGTGCTTTCATATGTGCTGCAAGGCAAGCATGCTGAACTTAAAGGCGATCTGGATGGCGCAAGCGATGCCTACAGTGAAGCGTTTTATATGGACACGTCGCTGGAAACTTATCTGCTGTGCGAAAACTTGGTGTTCCACTCCAACTTAAAGTCCATTGATTACGCCATGTACCGCTCGGTGCATCCTTCGGTGGTTCGTTTACTGTAACGCTCGTCTACGGTCAATTTCATCTCTCTATCCCCAAACGACTTGGAATGACTGGTAAGAAGGGGATAGAGCGAACTTGCGCCTTCTTTCTCCGAACTGGCTTTAGCACGGTTTAGAGGTGAGGTCGCGCCGCTTTATCTCTCGGAATCCTTCTGACTGAAAAACGCCCGCTAATCACATCGAACGATGTCTATGTACTCACTAGCCGTTTAACTTCTCATCGCAATTCGTTTGAGCCTATTCTCCAAGCCAAACACAAGCCAAATTCAGTGAGCGTCATTGGCATTCTCTGCCAATGGATATCGCTTCATCGAGCGTCTTGCCAGTGGAGTGACAAATCTTATGACAAGACCAACCGTTTTTTGGCGATAAACCTCCCTCCTGATACCTCCGCAGAGCAGTATTTAGCGTGATGTTTTCACCTTGATATTTTTAGTTGTCTCTCATGATATTTTTAGGTTTTTTATTAACAACATGAAAATAAAGAGGTTTATTGGTGGTGTTTATCAGGTTGATATCAAGAAAGTCATGCTTGGCTCATCATTTTATTGATAAGCGGAAGTTTATTTTTTTTCGTTTTTTTGGGCGTACTCTGCACTTCGAAATTTAGCGAGGTAGCGCAGGTGATTGCACTCATGACATCTCGCTAACCCATTCAGTTTGAGTTTTGTAACTTAAGTATCCCCTG
>NZ_WPDC01000090.1:0-13173 GCF_035615595.1 Vibrio sp. R-1
CTTCGGTGTTCATCCCGCGTTCCATACACTCACGCATGGTACGCCAAATGTTCGCGAAATAGGTGCGCACTTCTTCGTCAGAATGCATGGCTTTTTCGTTCGCCATAACGAGCGTGCTGATCGAGAGGCCACTCTCTTTACATTGGTTCAGCAGCTCTTCCGCTGAACGGAAAGCGTAAGGCACTTGAATAAGAGATTCGTTCTCTTTACCAAAGTGCTCTTCATCAACAATAAAACCACCACCGATAGAGTAGTAAGTTTTGCTGAAGATTTTCTCGTCGTTGATCCATGCGTGAATCTGCATGCCGTTTTCGTGCAAAGGCAGATTAGTGCGGTGGAAATTCATCCCACCTTCACGAGGGAAAGAGACGGTATGACAGTGCATACCAACAGGAAGACGTTCTGTTTCTTCTACACGAGCGATAAAGCTCGGAATCGAGTCGATATCCACTTTCTCTGGCGTATTGCCTGCCAGACCCATGATGATAGCGATATCCGTGTGGTGACCTTTCCCTGTCAGTGATAGCGATCCATAAACGTCCACGGTGATTTTAGTGACGTCGCGCAATTTTCCCATTGAGCGTAGTTCGTCAATAAACTCTTTACCCGCTTTCATCGGTCCAACCGTGTGTGAACTTGAAGGACCAACACCGATTTTATAGATATCAAATACACTAATCATTTTGAATGCCTCAAAACTAAGCCCCCCTAAGGGTAGGGAGGCTTTTGGTATAGTTATGTTTTGTGTTTTAAGCTCATACGCAGAGGTAGAGATTAAAGAGCGCCGTAGATTACAGAACTAATCGCAGCCAAGCCACAAATAACTGTAAAAATCTGTACAGGTGCTGAAGTCTTGAACTTAGCCATTGCAGGCACTTTGTGCATTGCAAATACAGGCAGCAGGAACAAGATAGCAGCAATCATTGGTGCGCCCATGGTTTCAATCATACCTAGGATGCTTGGGTTCACAATTGCAACAATCCAAGTGGTGATGACGATGAAGCCGAGAGAGATTTTCTCAATCTTGCTGACTTGCATGTTGCTGCGTGATTTCACCAGACCGACTAGACCTTCATGAGCACCTAAGAAGTGACCGAAGTAGCTTGAGGTGATCGCTGCAAATGCCACGATTGGACCTAAGTAAGAGATGATCGGTGAAGCGTGTTCATTAGCTAGGTAAGACAGAACAGAGATGTTTTGCTCTTTTGCCATCGCCAGCTCTGCAGGAGACAGTGATAGAACTACCGAGAATACGAAGAACATCACGAAGCCCATCAGCATCATCGCTGCACCGCCAGTGATCATGTCCGTTTTTTGTACGGCTTTATCACCAAACTGTTGGCGTTGCTCTTTAGAGAACTGAGAAATGATTGGGCTGTGGTTGAAAGAGAACACGATGATTGGGATCGCAAGCCATACGATAGCAGGCATTGCTGACCAGTCAGGTGCGACTTCGATCATTGATGTGTTCCAATCAGGGATCAGGTAGAAAGAGAGTGCCAGTAGGATAAATACCAGAGGGTAAACCATGGCAGAAGTGGCTTTCAGCATCAGCTCCTTACCAAATACCACACCAGCAGTCATCGCCGTGATCAGTGCACCAGATAGCAACCAGCGAGGAATCGATTCCATGCCGATTTGGTTAACGAGGAAAGAATCCACCGTGTTAGTGATGCCCACACCGTAGATCAGAACGATAGGATAGATGGCGAAAAAGTAAGCAAAAGTAATGAGGTTAGCGCCAGCTTTACCAAAATGTTCTTCAACCGTGTCAGTGATGTCTGCATCAGGATTTTTTGCAGATAATACGAAACGAGCGAGAGACTTGTGTGCAAACCAAGTCATTGGGGCGGCAATCAGTGCGAGAAGAACTAATGGCCAGAAGCCACCCGCACCCGCTTTGATAGGTAGGAACAGGACACCTGCACCAACCGCTGTACCGAAAAGGGACAGAGCCCAGGTGAAATCTTTGTAGGTCCACTTGCTAGCAGAACGTGCTGTAGAAGTAGCCGCTGTTGTAGTATTCATATGTTTTTACTCATTTTGGGAACAGGAAATAAGTCGGAGCGCATTTTTGCACATTTTTCACATAAGAAAACTAGATCTAAATCATGATTGGTTGTACTTATTGAAACTTCTATCAAAAACCTATTTTTGATCACGAAATTGGCGTGCCACATGTGAGAATTGTTAATGGGTTGGATTAGATTTAGTTATGTTTGCGTGAAAAATTCTCAGTGAATGGTCAGGAAAACGTTTGCTTGTTTTTTTGATTAGATTTTCTAATGATTTGTATTGCCTTGCCCAAAGTGAGAAAAATAGGTCTTCAAACTAACTCATTGTAATTAATAAATTGTTTTTGAAGGGATTGGATGATTTGTGCGGTCATACCCCATATAAAATGTTGTTTATAGGAGAGCGCGAACAGTTTATGACGGTGGTTTTTTAACTGAAAAGTCCCGCTGTAGAGCTTTTTTCGATCAAGCAAAAAACTGATCGGCACTTCAAACACTTCATCGACTTCGTTGTGATCGAGCTGAATCGGGTAGTCGGATTCGACAAAAGCTAAAAAAGGCGTCACGGCAAATTGGCTTACGGTCACTAACTCAGGCAACTGACCAACAATACGAATTTTTTCTTCTGGGATGCCAATCTCTTCTCGTGCTTCTCGCTTTGCCGTCTGCTGTAACGAGTGGTCGCTCTCTTCGTACTTTCCGCCGGGAAAACTGATTTGCCCGGGGTGATGCCTCAAATGCGCTGCGCGCTTGGTCATGATCACTTGTAGGCCTTGCGGGCGTTCTACTACGCCAATCAATACCGACGCTTTACGTAGCTTCTCTGGCGCTAAATGTGCGACGCGCCGCAAGCTTTCCTGAGGATAGGCGGCGGGTAAATGGAGCTGAAACTGCTGGATAAACTCGTGACGGCTAATGTTTTGCAAAGCAGACCTCTATACTGTGATTAACGTACAACACCTGTTATATACCCTTCCTACTTGAAGTTGCAGCGGTGTTGGCTACGTTCGTTCACCCCAATCACATAGTGTATCTATGCTCATGGGGATTCACTCACTTGCCGCCTACCTGCAACTCCAAGTTATTTGGGTATAGCGTGTTTCAAAAGGATGCGCTGTCGGTTACTGCACATTTGCCGGATATGATATCCCCTTTCTACCGACTTGACGCTGTACGTAGGAAGGGGATGGCTTGAGAAGAAAACCGCCAGCGAGCATAGGCGGTGCTGACGGTGGTTCAAACTGAGAGTTAGGATTCTAGGGTTGGAAGAATTCGGCTTAACTTATCTAGCGTTTCTTGATACTCCGCAGCGCCTTCGCTGTCAGCCACCAATCCGCCACCCGCCCAAGCGTAAAGCTGCTGCTGATAGGCCACTAAAGTGCGGATCGTGATGCTGGTATCCATTTTTCCATGACGGCTGAGATAGCCAATTGAGCCACAATAAGCGCTACGGCGATGCGGCTCGAGCTCCTCAATGATTTCCATTGCCCGCACTTTGGGCGCTCCCGTAATCGAACCGCCGGGAAAACAGGCGCGTAACAGATCGGCGGCTTGGTATTGCTCATCCAGTGTTGCGCGAATCGTGCTCACCAGATGGTGCACGGCGGGAAAGCTTTCGACATCAAACAACTTAGGTACATGCACGCTACCCGGCTTTGCCACACGACCAATATCATTACGCAGCAGATCGACAATCATTAAATTCTCGGCCTGATCTTTTTCTGCGCTGACTAAATCTTGCTTGAGTAGGGCATCTTGTTGCTTGTCGGCATGGCGTGGACGTGTGCCTTTGATCGGTTTGGTTTCAATCACTCGATCGCAAACTTGCAGAAAACGTTCTGGAGAAACACTCAAAATTGCGCCTTGTGGCAAACGCAAAAAGGCGGAGAAGGGCGCTTGGTTACCTTTTTCCAGCTTCAAATACGCTTGCCATTCACTACCAGTGTAGTGAGCCTGAAAACGCTGCGCGAGGTTGATCTGGTAACAGTCTCCCGAGCGTAAATAGTCCTGTACACGAGCAAATTTATCTTGATAGGCGGTATAGCTCATATTGGATCGCCAAGGCGATGTGAGAGCAAAGTCAGTTACTTCGCTTGGCTTTATCGCCTCTTGTTGGTTTAACCAACCCCAAGCGTCTTCAACATTTTGTCCGACCAATTGCGCGGTGTGCTGTTGGTGATCGACCACGAGCGCCCAAGAATAGATGCCCACGGCCATATCGGGCATAGCAATATCTTGTTCTGCTAAGCTAGGGAGGACTTCGACTCGGCGCCCTAAATCATAGGCAAAATACCCCAGAGCACCGCCAACAAAAGGTAATTCCGACGCATCAGTCACTTGAGGAAGATACAGCTCTTGGATGTCAGCAAGAAGCGCAAAAGGATCTTCTCGTGACAATGTCACGCCGTTCTGAGCGTGAATTTCAGTTTCATCACCAAAAGTCACTAAAGTGGCGAAAGGATTGGCGACCAGAATATCAAAGCGGCTATCCATATGGGTGCTAGACGCAGAGCTCAGCAGCATTGCCCAAGGTTGCTGCTCAATGGATGTGAAAAATTGTTTAGCAATATCAGGGTGATAAGTTAATTTTTTGTGTTCAATTGACAAAATTTGGTTGTTATTCATTTGTGTAATTTGTGACAGAGAAACCGTTCATTGCGTAGCATCGCAGGGAAAGCAAGAGTATCATAAAAATCTCATACAAAGCTGCTACTTAAAGAGTGAGCGTCTCCTTCGGTTTTGGAAGCAGTAATTCACCCAAGTCGCAGTACACGGAAGCATAACAATAACGAGGCGAGCAATGACGGTAATACGCAAGCAAGATGTGATCAGCAGTGTCGCTGATGCGCTGCAGTACATCTCCTACTACCACCCATTAGACTTTGTAAAAGCCCTAGAAAAAGCCTACCAACGTGAAGAAAGCCAAGCGGCGAAAGATTCGATAGCGCAGATTTTGATTAACTCGCGCATGTCTGCAGAAGGCCACCGCCCCATTTGTCAGGATACGGGTATTGTCACTTGTTTCGTCAATATTGGTATGGGCGTGCAATGGGATTCGACCGACATGACGGTGCAGCAGATGGTGGATGAGGGCGTGCGCCAAGCGTACACCAACCCAGATAACCCACTGCGTGCTTCAGTATTGATGGATCCTGCGGGCAAGCGCATCAATACCAAAGACAATACCCCTGCTGTGGTGCACATCAACATGGTGCCTGGCGATAAAGTGGATATTCAAATTGCGGCCAAAGGTGGCGGCAGTGAAAACAAAACCAAGATGGTGATGCTCAACCCGTCCGATGATATTGCGGAATGGGTAGAAAAAACCGTACCCTTGATGGGCGCGGGCTGGTGTCCACCGGGCATGCTCGGCATTGGTATTGGTGGTACGGCGGAAAAAGCGGCCGTCCTCGCCAAAGAAGCCTTGATGGAACACATTGATATTCATGAGCTTATCGAGCGTGGTCCGCAAAATGCGGAAGAAGAGCTGCGTTTAGACATTTTCAACCGTGTGAATAAGCTCGGTATTGGCGCGCAAGGCCTTGGTGGTTTGACCACAGTGGTTGATGTGAAAATCAAATCGGCACCGACACATGCCGCTTCCAAGCCTGTCTGCATGATCCCCAACTGTGCGGCGACACGCCACGTGCATTTCACACTCGATGGCAGCGGCCCTGCGCAGTTAACACCGCCTAAGTTAGAAGATTGGCCACAAATCACTTGGGAAGCGGGCGCGAATACGCGTCGTGTCAATCTTGATAACATCACCCGTGAAGAGATCCAAACGTGGAAAACCGGTGAAACGGTTCTGCTGTCTGGCAAGATCCTCACTGGTCGTGACGCCGCCCATAAACGCATTCAAACCATGCTGCAAAAAGGCGAAAAATTGCCTGACGGTGTCGATTTGAAAGACAAGTTCATTTACTACGTAGGTCCTGTGGACGCAGTAGGCGATGAAGTGGTTGGCCCTGCAGGCCCTACAACTTCAACTCGTATGGATAAGTTTACCGACATGATGCTGGAAGAGGTCGGCGTCATGGGCATGATTGGTAAAGCTGAGCGCGGCCCAGCTACCGTTGAATCGATCAAAAAACACAAAGCCGTTTATTTGATGGCAGTCGGTGGTGCGGCTTACTTAGTGGCGAAAGCGATCAAGAAAGCTCGCGTAGTCGCGTTTGAAGACTTAGGCATGGAGGCAATCTACGAATTTGAAGTCGAAGATATGCCAGTCACTGTTGCTGTGGATTCAACGGGCGCGAATGCGCACCAAATCGGCCCAGATACTTGGCGGGTCAAAATTGCTGAAGCGGCCAAGTAAAGGCTTGCCTCTTCTCAGCGAGGAACTTGGCAAAAAAATGACAAAGGTGCACGTGAGTTGCACCTTTTTAATAGGATACCTTTCCTACTCGAAGCTGTAGTTTTGGTATACAATTCATTTCGTTATCGATAGGTCAGGAGTTAGTAGGCATGCCTCGTTTTATTCAGATTCTACAAATCATTATTGCTGTGGTGATCGGTGCTGTGGTCGGTTACGACCTTATTTTGAACGGTATCAGCATTTTTAATGATAAATACGTCACCATCACCTGCGGTTTATTTGTACTGCTTGAGATCGCACTGTTTGTTATCTACAAACTGATCGAAGAAGATTAATCCCTCTTATCGCTCCTGTGACTTGAATGGCTTATAGGCAGGAGCGAGCCATTACCCATTGTGATTTTGCTCTGTGCCTAGTACTTACCTGAGCAAAAGCGATACCCGAACGACTTGGCGTTTCAGGTAGTCAGCACTGCTGCCACTTTAAGTAGGAAGGGTATATTCATCTCACATTAAGCTTGAGCTTATTAAGCTGTGCGAAATCCTGATTTGGAGTGAACAATGCAGCGTATTCGTCAAGAAATGAGCGATTTTATCCATCGTGGCCTCGATTCCCATGTTCGTCTTGCGGTGACGGGACTTTCGCGCGCAGGTAAAACGGCGTTTATTACCTCTCTCGTCAATCAACTGCTGCATACGTCCAGCCATCATAATCTCCCTCTGTTAGCGGCGGATCGTGAGCAGCGCTTGATTGGCGCAAAGCGTGTGCCGCAAAGCAACATGATGGTGCCACGCTTTGCCTATGATGAAGCGTTAACCGAGTTGCAAAGCAGCCCTGCAAACTGGCCAGTGCCAACCCGAGATGTAAGCGAAATTCGTTTGGCGATCAAATACAAGCCGAAAAAACGCAGCAAAAAGCTACTCACCAGTAGTGCAACTCTCTATCTCGACATTATCGACTATCCCGGAGAGTGGTTGCTCGATTTACCGCTATTAGAGATGGATTACGCCACTTGGTCAGCACAGCAATTTCATGCTCTGCATGGGTTACGCAAAGAGCTCGCTAAGTCTTGGTGTGACGCTGTGGAGCAGCTTGATCTTCACCAAGAAGCCAATGAGCAAACCTTGGCGTCGATTGCCGCGAGTTACACCGACTATCTGCATCAATGTAAAGCCAGTGGGCTGCATTGGGTTCAGCCGGGACGATTTGTGTTGCCTGGGGAGCTGGAAGGTGCGCCTGTGCTGCAATTTTTCCCATGTCATCCGCCGCAGAGCTCAGTGAGCAAGCAGAGCTATTACGCTTTGCTGCAAGCGCGCTATCAGGAGTACCAAAACAAGGTGGTAAAAGCCTTTTATAGGGACTATTTCGCGACGTTTGATCGCCAGATTGTGTTGGTGGATTGCCTATCGCCGCTCAATGTTGGGCACGAATCGTTTTTGGATATGCGCAGCGCGCTGGAGCAAATCATGCACAGTTTCCGCTATGGGCGCAGTGGTTTGCTCAGCCGTTTATTTGCACCCAAAATCGATAAAGTCGTCTTTGCGGCCACTAAGGCTGACCATGTGACACCGGAGCAACATGTCAATATGGTTTCTCTATTGCAGCAGATGATCCATCCCGCCTGGCAGCATGCAGCCTATGAAAATATTGAAATGAACTGCATCAGCATGGCTTCGGTGCGCGCTACGCAATCGGGTTACATCATGCAGGGAGAGCAGAAGGTGGCGGCGATTCAAGGTGTCACACTGGAAGGTGAATCCATCACGCTCTTTCCCGGTGAGGTGCCGCGCAAACTGCCAGATCCCGATTATTGGCAGCGTCAGGCGTTTGATTTTACGGCGTTTCGCCCACTGCCCACGGCGATGGATGAGCCATGCCAGCACATTCGAGTCGATAAAGCCCTCGACATTCTGATTGGAGATAAACTGCGATGAGCGATCTTAAAACCAAACAGATTTTTAGCGAGCCACTGCAAGGTAGTTTAGAAACGCCGAGCTTGACGGCTCAGCAGCAGTTCAGCGCACAAGAAAAGTTTGTGCCCATGAACATGGAAGAGCCAGCAGAAGAGGCATTGGAAGTAGAGCTCGACACCATCATTCGACCCAGCAAAGGGCGCAAATGGTTTGCCGGGGGCTTGTTTGCGGCTTTCAGTGGTTTGGTCGCATGGCAGGCTATCGATAGCGTGGTACAAGCCATTCAAGATTCGGACTGGCTCAGCCTAGGATGGGTGGGGTTTATCAGTGCTTTGGCGACGTTAGGGTTGGGCGCTATCGCGAAAGAGTTGTGGAAACTGCGTCGTCTACGTCAGCATTTTAGTGTTCAAGAACAAGCGCAAATCTTAATGGAGAATGATGCAGTTGGCCAAGGTCAAGCGTTCTGTGAGCAGATAGCCAAACAAGGCAAAGTGGATAAGCAGGGCTACCAACGTTGGCTATCGGCACTCAATAGTAGCCACAGTGATGCAGAAATCCTCGATTTGTATGATGCGTTGGTGGTGGCCGAACAAGACAAACAAGCCAGCCAAATTGTCACTCGTTATGCGACTGAAGCGGCCGCGTTAGTGGCGATTAGCCCACTCGCGATTGCTGATATGTTGCTGGTGGCTTGGCGTAACTTTTCCATGGTGGATCAACTGGCAAAAGTGTATGGCGTTGAACTCGGTTACTGGTCACGCATAAAACTGTTTAAAGCCGTATTGCTCAACATGGCGTTAGCGGGGGCGAGTGAATTGGCTGTCGATGCCAGTGTGGATCTGTTTTCCATGGACTTGGCCGGACGCCTTTCTGCTCGTGCAGGGCAGGGGGTAGGCGTGGGTATTCTGACGGCGCGTTTGGGCATTAAAGCGGTAGGGTTGCTGCGTCCACTACCATGGCACCCCGATCGTCAACTCAAACTGAGTGCGGTTCGTAAGCAAGTCGTGAGTAAAGTTGCTGCTTTGCTCGCCAAATAACCTTTCATTCTCGGAAACTGCGATCCGTTATCACGGATCGCTTGACGCCGATCTGGGCTTGGGCGAAACTACTGTCAACTTTTCGTGACACTTTCAAACAGGATCCTATTAAAGTGCGTCTTGAAGTCCTCTGTGAAGACCGATTAGGTCTGACTCGCGAGTTACTGGATATTCTCGCCTCCAAAAGCATCGATCTGCGAGGGATCGAAATCGATGTGATCGGTATTATTTACCTCAATTGTCCTGATATTGATTTTGAAACCTTCAGTGAACTGATGGCGGAAATTCGCCGCATTCCCGGGGTGAAAGATGTCCGTAAAATCCAGTTCATGCCGATTGAACGGCACAACACAGAATTGATTTCTCTGCTCAATAACTTGCCTGATGCGGTATTGGCGATCAACCTCAAAGGCGCGGTGGATATGGCTAACCACGCTGCGGCTGCATTGTTCAATCGTGAAGAATCCAGCATGATCGGCCAGCAAATTTCAGCCTTGATGCCCGTCTTCAACTTCACACGTTGGCTGGAAGGCAGTAAGTCTCGTCTGCGTGAAGATGTGGTCTTGGATGGACTGGATTATGTGATGGAAATCATGCCCGTCTACATTTCGAGCGATGCCAAACAATCCACCTTAGCCAGCGCGATGATGATGTTACGTGCTGCGAATGCGGGATTGACTAGCACAACTCAAATCCCACTACAGAGCAACTTAGGCTTTGAACATTTTGTGGGTGTTTCGAATCGACACAAAAGCCTGATGAGCCAAGCGAAAAAATTGGCCATGCTTGATCAACCTCTGCTGATTGAAGGGGAAACCGGCACAGGTAAAGAGATGCTCGCTAAGGCGTGCCATAACCGTTCGGATCGTTCTTCTGCACCATTTCTGGTTCTGAGTTGTGCTTCGATGCCGGATGATGTGGCCGAAACCGAATTGTTTGGTCATGCGCCGGGCTCTTTTAATCATCAACAAGGTCATAAAGGCATCTTTGAGCAAGCCAATGGTGGCACTGTATTTCTGGATGAAATTGGTGAAATGAGTCCACATTTGCAAATTAAGCTGCTGCGCTTTTTGCAAGATGGCACTTTCCGCCGTGTCGGGGAGGAGCATGAAATCCACGTGGATGTGCGTGTGATTGCCTCCACACGTCATAATTTAGCGGATTTGGCCGAGTCGCGCCGTTTTCGGGAGGACCTGTTCTACCGCCTCAATGTCTTGACGCTGCGTATTCCACCTCTGCGTGAACGCCCAAGTGATGTACAGCCGCTGCTTGAACTCTTCATCACCAAACACTGTAACAAGTTGGGCATGCTCAAACCTAAGTTGACCGACGATCTGCTGGATAAACTCAGTCAGTATCAGTGGCCGGGCAATATGCGCCAACTGGACAATATGGTGCTGCGTGCCTTAACTGAAATTGAAGGGGATGTGCTGGGTATTGAACCGTTCCACTTACCGCAAGTTGACAGCGTAAGTTCTGCGCCTAGTATCAACCTCGATGGTTCGCTCGACGACATCATGAAGGAGTACGAATCGCAAGTGTTGGATCGTCTGTTCCAATCTTTTCCTTCCAGTCGTAAGTTGGCGAAAAGACTCAATGTTTCTCACACGTCGATCGCGAATAAGCTGAGGGATTATGGAATAAGGAAGCGCTGATGAATGGATTAAACAGCGAATGCCATTTCTATCAAACCGATGGTGACATTGTTGTACGCTGCGCGCAAATCAACGACGCCGAGCGTTTAAGCCAGTATTTTGTGGATAACCGAAGCCACTTGATTGAGTGGGAGCCAAGGCGTGAAGCTGAGTTTTTTACTGAGTCCGGCTGGCTGCAAAGGCTGATTAAGCTCAATGAATTGCACAAAATGAAGCTCGGTTACTATCTACTGATTTTGGATGCGCAAAATGATGCCATGTTAGGCACCATCTCATTTAGCAATATTATCCGCTTCCCATTCCATGCGTGTAATGTCGGTTACTCGCTGGCCTATGAGGCGCAAGGCAAAGGGGTCATGACGCGTGCTTTGACGATGGCTTGTCAGTACATGTTTAGCGAGCACAACATGCATCGCATAATGGCTTCTTACATTCCGCACAATAAACGCAGTGAAAATGTGCTCAAACGCGTGGGTTTCGTGCTTGAGGGCCATGCTAAAGATTACTTACTGATCAACGGTAAATGGGAAGACCATAACCTGACTTCGCTGATCAATCCCAATTGGAAAGAATAACCCGTTCGGCGAACCCCAAACCCTTTGGGAGCACGCAAAACACATTATTGAACAAGCGAGCCCAAACGGCTGGCTGAAAGTTTAAGGAAACTCAATGTCTTATTTGCCTTTGGATCAATACCAAAGAAAATGGATTTTTACCCATGCGTCGATGCCAGTGCCTGAAACCGATCTCGCTCAGATCAAACCCATGGAGCCACTGCGCGCAGCACAATTTTGGAAAGAGAACATCAGTGACATGAGCCCTGATGCTGAGCGTTTGAGTTCTCACGACTGGCCACGCAAAGCCAATAGCTGGTCTGGTGAGACAGGCTGGATGGCGGAGTGGGAGAGCGATGAACCAGAATTGCCGGAAGCATTGGCAGCCCATCTGCCATGGCAAGATGATGTCACCGTGTATTTCTGCTACGAGAAATACAACGTACTGGAGACCAAATGGTCAGTCTTTAAGCGCCATTGGAAGAACTTTCTGTTCTACGATGATGGCCCATTTTTGCTCGGCCGTCGGCGCAAAGAAGCGCTCTGGTTCAGTAGCGAAGGCAAAGTAAAATTCGGGCAGCGCCCATAAAAAATCCGGCTTCGGCCGGATTTTTCTCTTCTTATCTCTTTCTTTCCTATGATTGACCGCGGTGCTTTTACTCTTGAGTCACTTTAGTCGGTGATTTCGCCGCGGACAGGGTAGAGCCCATGGACGCAGTAATGATCATAAAAATCGCCAGCCACTGGCTCCATTGTAGAGTTTCACCCAAAATGGCTAACCCCGCCATCGCGGCAATCGCAGGCTCTAAGCTCATTAATACACTGAAATGCTGTGTAGAGAGTCGGCTGAGTGCCACCATCTCAAGGCTATAAGGTAGGGCACTCGACATTACGGCGACCAGCAGTGCCATCGGCAGAATCGACCAGCTAAAAATCGAGGCTTCGGCCAATTGAGTGGCGATTGGGAAATAGATGACTGCGGCAACCAGCATCCCAATCGAAACCGTCATACCGCCTGAGCCTACGCTGCCAGCACGTTGTCCGAACCAGATGTAGCCAGCCCAAAAACCGCCAGCAATTAATGCGAGCGCAACGCCAATTGGATCTAACGCATCAACGCCGTTCATATCCGGTAATAAGAACACAATACCGAGAATAGCCAACGCAACCCATATCAGATCTTTCTTGCGCTTAGAGGAGAGTAAGGCGAGCAGCAGTGGGCCTGAAAATTCTAACGCTACCCCAATACCCAGTGGAATACGTTCGATAGCGAAGTAAAAACTCAGCTGCATCCCACCCAAACTTGCACCATAAATGCACATAGAGCGCCATTGTGGCCAGCTGAGGCGTGCACGCCAAGGGCGGAAAATCAGCATTAAAATCAGCGCAGAGAGGCTGATGCGTAGCGCTACGGTACCGCCCGGGCCGACCAGTGGAAACAACTGTTTCGCAATCGATGCTCCGGATTGGATGGTGATCATAGCGGCGAGCAAGCTAAGAATAGCAATGAGTAAAGGAGATTTTATTGTTGGCATAAATAATGAAAAACTCAGCAGAAAGTGCGAAGAGATTATGCCGTAAAAAGGCCTGTGGAGATAGGTGGGCGTATGCGCCCACCTCGATTGGGTGGTTTCATTGCAGAAGCCACACCGAGTCGCATTATCCCCTTCCTACTTGAAGT
>NZ_WPDC01000091.1:0-12929 GCF_035615595.1 Vibrio sp. R-1
AAGGGGATATTCCAGATTGACTCTCGAACAACACAAACGAAAAGAACAAAGGCCTCATAAGAGGCCTTTGCGGTTTCTAACGGTTTACTCAAACTATTTGGCGTTGTAGGTAAACCTCAAGTAGGAAGCGTATATCAGGCTTGCCATTCTGCGCGCAGTGCTTTCGCTGCGTTCACCATGTTGGTCAGTGCCGCTTCCACTTCTGGCCAGTTACGGGTTTTTAGACCGCAATCTGGGTTGACCCACAAACGCTGCGCTGGAATTTTTTCTGCTGCTTTGCGCAGCAAATCTTCAATCCATGTTTGTGCAGGAATGTTCGGTGAGTGAATGTCGTACACGCCTGGGCCAATTTCGTTCGGGTAGTTAAACTCTTCAAACGCTTTGAGCAGCTCCATGTTGGAGCGCGATGTTTCAATGGTGATCACGTCGGCATCCAGTGCCGCAACCGATTCGATGATCTCGTTGAATTCGCTGTAACACATATGGGTATGAATTTGCGTTTCCGGACGCGCGCTACCCGCGGAAATCTTAAACGCTTGCACTGCCCAATCTAAATAGGTTTGATGATCGCGTTTTTTCAGTGGTAAACCTTCACGAATCGCGGGTTCATCAATTTGAATAATATTGATGCCTGCATCTTGCAAATCCGCCACTTCATCACGCAGTGCCAACGCCAATTGCTGAGCAATCTCTTGGCGACTGATGTCTTCACGTGGGAAGGTCCAGCACAGAATGGTCACAGGCCCCGTCAACATCCCTTTCATCTGCTTAGACGTGAGAGATTGCGCGTAAGTTGACCACTCCACCGTGATCGGTTTTTCACGTTCAATATCCGCCACCACAATCGCTGGTTTTACACAGCGTGAACCGTAACTCTGCACCCAACCAAACTGCGTGGTTTGGAAACCGGCGAGGTTTTCAGCAAAGTATTCCACCATGTCGTTACGTTCCGCTTCACCGTGTACCAACACATCTAGCCCTAGTGCTTCTTGGCGTTTCACTGCATCAGCAATATGGCCTTTCAGTGCTTGCACATACTCTTGCTCGCTCAGCTTGCCTTGGCGATACGCACTACGCTCAGTACGGATCTCACCCGTTTGTGGGAAAGAGCCAATGGTCGTGGTCGGTAAGAAAGGCAGACCCAACACTTCTGCTTGGTGATGAGCACGCTCAATATAAGGCGCACTCCGCTCTGCCAATGCCGCCGTAATATTGTTGATACGCGCTTGCACAGAAGCCTTGTTCACCGTGTGAGAAGATTTGCGCGCAGCAATCGGCTGGCTGTAGGTATCACACGCTAAAATTGCGGCGGCATCCCCCTCCAGAGCACGGCCGAGCAAGGCGACTTCGGTCACTTTCTGCTTGGCAAACGCAAACCAACTGCGGGTTTCTGCGCTCAGATCGCCTTCCAGATCCAGATCGACTGGACTGTGCAGCAGTGAACAGGAACTGGCGACCCACAAACGCTCACCCAGCAAGGTTTTTACAGGTTGTAGACGAGCCAGAATGGCACTCAAATCGGCACGCCAAACATTACGGCCATTAATGACCCCCGCAGAAAGCACCCAATCGGAAGGCAAGCGGTTCACAATAGTTTCGAGCTGCGCTGGAGCGGCCGAAATATCCACATGCAAACCATCGACAGGCAGTTCGACTATCTTATCAAGCGTGTCTAACACTGAATCAAAGTAAGTGGTCAGCAGCAGTTTGACGTCACCGCGGATCACCTGATAAGCCAGTTTAAATGCTTCTTGCCAGCGAGGTTCCAGCTCTAACGCCAAAATAGGCTCATCGATTTGTACCCACTGCACACCCTGCTTCGCCAGCTTGCTCAGAATCGCTTGGTAAGCGGTCAATAGACGTGGCAACAACGTTAACCGATCAAAACCCTCTTCCACTTCTTTGCCTAAATAGAGGTAACTGATTGGGCCAAGCAGCACTGGTTTTACATCGTGACCCGCCTGCAGCGCTTCATTCACCTCTTCAAACAGTTGTGGCCAGCTCACATTAAACGTGTCGTTAGAGCTGAACTCCGGAACGATATAGTGATAGTTGGTGTTGAACCACTTGGTCATATCCGATGCGGCGCTGCCCGTTCCACAACCACAAGCATTTTGTGACTGACCGCGACCGACACGGAACAAAGTATCTAAATCAGGAAAACCGTGGCTGTGGCGCTTAGGCACATGGCCGAGTAACAGCGTGGTGGTGAGTACATGGTCGTACCAAGCAAAGTCACCCGCGGTCACAAAGTCTAATCCGGCTTCTTTTTGCAATGCCCAGTTTTTTTGGCGAATTTGACTACCGACCTGTTTCAAAGCCGCTTGGTCAATCTCACCACGCCAGTATTTTTCAAGAGCAAATTTAAGTTCGCGTTTTTCGCCAATGCGGGGATAACCAAGAATGTGTGTCGTTGTCATGTGAAAATCCTTTGTCTGTTCTTAATAGGTCGTAGAAGCTCTAAGCTGCCTCAGCACATCGAAAGATGTCTGGATGGCTAAACTATCGCGTTGTACGCCTTCGAGGACAAGGTTCATTTATTCAACTTGTTTATTAGTAATTTTCATGTTGGCACTGGCGATTATCAATTTACCTTTACCGATTTAGCCATCTAGATGTTTACAGCTCCGAAAAATCGGCGTAACTTAGCTAAAAATTCATGTTGGCTTAGGGATAAGTGAGGAGAGTTCATGATAGAGCTGAAACATTTAAAAACGCTGATCTCGCTACGCGAAACCGGTTCACTGACCGCCACCGCGACCTCGTTGCATCTCACCCAGTCTGCGCTCTCGCATCAGATTAAAGACTTGGAAGCGCGAATTGGCGGGCAGCTTTTTTTGCGTAAAACACGCCCAGTGCGTTTTACCGCCGAAGGCGAAATTTTGCTGCGTTTGGCGGACGATATTTTGCCTAAGATGTCACGCGCCGAGAATGAACTGGCGAGCCTTAAAGAAGATGTGAATGGACGCCTGCACATGGCGATTGAGTGCCACTCCTGCTTTCAATGGCTAATGCCCGCCCTGCGCGAATATCAGGTCAGCTGGCCAAATGTGGCGCTGGATTTTTCATCCGGCTTTGGGTTTGAGCCTCTACCCGCGCTGTTAGCGGGGGAATTGGATCTGGTGATCACCTCAGATATTTTGCCACGCTCAGAAGTGCATTATGAGCCACTGTTTGATTTTGAAATGCGCCTTATCACCGCCACCAACCATCCATTGGCTGACAAAGCCGGTATTGAGCCCCAAGATTTGATCGATCAAACCATGCTCACCTATCCGGTGCAAAAGCAAAGATTGGATGTGGTGAAGCACTTTTTGCAACCCGCAGGCGTTGAGCCCGCACGCTGGAAGCAAGCCGACAATACGTTAATGCTGGTACAAATGGTGTCGGCAGGATTAGGCGTCGCGGCACTACCCAATTGGGCAATCAGCGAGTTTTCACGCCAAGGGCTCATCACCAGTAAACCGTTAGGTAAAGGGCTATGGCGTCGCTTGTTTGCCGCCACTCGCCATAGCGAAAAAGACAAACGCTACCTGCAAGCCTTTTTCGCTACCGCACGCCAACAATGCAAAAGCCACCTTGATGGGATCAAGATGGCTTCACTTTAGGCATCACTACCGAGCATAAGCTTTGAACTGGTTGGTAAGAGGATCGTATTGATAACCCAGTACGTCTAACTTACCGACCAGATGCTCAATATCCATTTCATAAGTGCTGATCAACTCATCCAGGCTGTCACATTCCAAACGCAGTTTTTCATTGACGATGCCCAGCAAGATCACGCTATCGAAATTTCGTACGTTGCTCAGATCCATCACATCACTCCTGATTGAATGTTTTCACTCAGCGTTTCCGCTCCCCAACTTCATCAAGCATAGTCGCTATTTGGGTAACGAAAAGTGATCTGTGCGACGCACTTCACTCCACTGCGCTACAACGGCATTTGATACAAACCGTGGAATCCGGTTGCGGATGCCAGTACCAAAAGCCCTGCGAGCAATAACTGCCATTTATTGACGGTTTTGCCAGAGATCAAATGCCAGCACCACGCCACGATACCCGTAATCAATAAGCCAAAGCTCATCACAATCGGCATCAATAGTGTTTGCAGTTGCTCGTCATTCAAACCAGAAACATAAGGCAAGAGGCATAACGCAGTGAGCATGGCAGATACAATCCCTACCACAGGCAAGATTCGATGAAAGGCTTGTAAGCGTGAGCGAGCCAGTGTCAGTAGCAAATGTCCGAACATCGCACCCAGCAGAAAAATTGCCGCAAAGATAGTGAGCGATGCGGGCCATGCTGGCGCTTCGCTGATCAAAATCCCGACGTAAGCCAGTGCTAAACCATTGGCTAAATACATCACCCAAAGCGGGCCTTCCTCACGCGTTTTTTTAGTCTGCACTTGCGAATAGAAGTAAAACAGCGCAAACACCACCAGAAACGCTTCAATTTTGATCGACGCCACGGCCAACCAGAGCACCGCTAACGCAGGCAATACTTTGTGGATACGACCACGCTGTCCGGGGCAAATTTCCCCCTTGATCAGCACCAGTGTCAAAATGATTTGCGCGCCCAATAACATAGGTGCGAATACGGAAATCAGAGAATAAAGCATAGTTTGCCAAATCAGAGAGCTGTCGAGGTGGCAGATAATAGCAAACCTCCTTCGATAACCCCAAGCAGCGGCCGCGAATTTCCTCTGTGGATGAAACTCCGGTGGTGCTAACTACTCAGACCAGATCGCAAAATGGCTAAAAGTGCAGCAAGCCAAACAAAAGTGGAGCGACAAAACATCACAATGCGTTATAGTTTCCGTCCAACTATAACTAGAGAATGATATGAAAATTCGATTATTAGTCAGCATTTTATGCATCCTGTTCGCCGGTTGCGCCTTACAACAAACCAACCGCGCACTCCAACCCGACCAACGCTGGGTCACTCAAACACTGCCCAATGGCCTTACTTACCATCTCTACCCAGACAGTGAACAAGAAGTCTCTATTCGTTTGTACGTTCACGCAGGTTCAATGCAAGAAACCGCGCAGCAAGCGGGTTACGCTCACTTCATCGAACATATGGCGTTTAACGGAACCCGCCATTATCAGCACAACGATGTGATTCGTATGTTTGAGCAAAGTGGTGCCCAGTTTGGTGCGGACTTTAACGCTTTAACCGGCTACGACCGCACGGTTTATCAGCTCGACCTACCTAATGCGCAAAATATCGATAAAGCGCTATTGTGGTTTGCTGATATTGCTGACGGTTTAGCGTTTGACTCTGATGAAGTCGAAAAAGAGAAAGGGGTGATTTTGGGAGAGTTTCGCGCCTCACGCACAGAAAACATGAGCTTAGAGCAGCAGTTTTATCTGCACCAGATCCAAGGAACCTCCTACGCGGATCGCGATCCCCTCGGTTCACGCGAGTTGGTGCAAGCCGCCACTCCAGACAGTTTGAAAGCCTTCTACCAACAGTGGTATCAACCTCAATTAGCGGAACTGGTCATTACTGGTAACTTTACCCTTGAACAAGGCCAACAGTGGGTTGAGAACTATTTCTCCTCATGGAAGAAAGGCACCACCGAAAAGCCAGCTTCGATTTATCACCAAGCCCTGAATAACCAAGACCTAGTCGCTCCGGTGACTGCAGGTGAATCTCCTAGCCTAACCTTGATCTTCCCCCAAGGCTCAGCAGCGATTAAAGACTATGCCAGCCAGCAAGAGTTTTGGCGCGACGATGTCGGCGAACAACTCCTGCACACACGCCTAGTAGCGGCATTCAATGATGCAGCGCAGGCCATAACCGGCATTTACGCAACCCATTATGAAATCGAAGGTCAACGTTACACTCTCATTAGCGTCGGGTTTGCGGCCGAACAACGAGAGAAAGTGCAAGCCTTGTTGCTGGAAACCCTCGCTTCAATGCGTGATTACGGGGTGACCCAAAATGAGTTGGATATCATTATGCGCGGTTATCGTGAGCACTTAACCTTTTTGCAAGAAGATCGCGAAGCCATAACCCCAGCGAGTCATGCCAATCAAAAAGTCTACTCGATTGTGTTTGATACACCGATCCAAGCGACGCTCGATTACCAAGCGAGCTTGAGCGAGTTTATTGCTTCCGCGACACCTGAAATGATCAATCGTCATATCCAACAGCAATTGAGCCAAAGCCCTATCTGGGCTGTTGGCGTTGCGGCCACTGAAGATACGCAAGCGTTGAAAAATGCCTTGCCACAATGGCGTAACGACCTAGCGCAACCTGGCAATCAGCCTATCGATCAACAAATCGATAGCCCATTCACCCAGCAATTTACTGCGGGCGAAGTGGTGAAACAACTCGATATCAATGACGACCCACAGGTGACTTATTGGCAGCTTGATAACGGTATTGACGTCTATTATCTGCGCAATCTTGAAGCCAAAGATCGCGTCTTTGTTCAATACGCCAGTTCGGGTGGCCAATTCGCGTTACCTGCAGACCTACTCCCTGCCGCCGAAATTGCTCCTGCAGTGCAAATGCGAAGTGGTTTAGATACGTTGAACGGCTCTCAGTTTGATCGCTACCTTCGTCAGAAAGACATTGGTTTCTATAACTATATTGCATCGACCAGTCATGGTTTCGAAGCCAATAGTAAAGCGCAAGAGTTACCTGAGCTGCTGGAAATACTCCATTTATTGTCAACTCAAGTCAAAGTCAGCCCTGATCAGCTCAATTCAGTGAAAACCGAATTTACTCAAAATCGTAGTACGTATTTTGACTCTCCTATCGGCACTTTCATACGTGAGGTCAGCCATCAAAGCTTTATCGAGGGCAGCCCATACAGAATGCGCACTCCTGAACAGGTCGCCCAAGTCACGGCACAGCAAATTGAGCAGGTTCATCAACGTCTCTTCAGTGAAGGACGCAATAATACGCTGGTCATCGTCGGTGATATTGAGCGCTCTCAAATCACCCCGATGTTGCGTCAGTACGTAGCAAGCTTACCTTTGACCAAGGGAACGCTTTCACCTATGACCAGCCAGTTGCTCAAACCGGTTGTACCACGCCTAGAATTAGCACTTAACAATGAAAACTCGACTCAATATTCCTTACGCCTGCTCTCTGAAACTCAGCCGCGTACAGCAAAAACCGTCTTTATCGATGATATGTTGCAACGTATTGCGACTCAGCGTTTACTCACTGAAGTTCGCGAGCATCAAGGTTTAGACTACACGCCACAAGTGATCCCTTACGTGGTCGATGGAGATATTCTCAATGATTGGATACTGTCAGCCTTAGTTGATCCGAAAAGTGAACCACAAGTGGCCAAAGTGATGCATGAAGTTGCGAATGAGCTTGCCCAAGGTGTGACGCAGCAAGAATGGGATATCGTTAAGCAGAAGTTCTTGATAGATATGAAAACACTTGAGAAATCACCTGCGCAACAAGCCTACACCGTGGTACGTTATGCGATTCATCATTATGGGATTGAGGCCATCTACAAGTTTGAGGAGATGACACAATCCATCACCCTCAGCGAAGTCAACCAACGAGCTCAAGCGTTATTTGGGAAAGATACGATGTCACAAGAGCTGATCATGACGCCTAAGGCTAATCCTAAAGGCTAAGCGCTGAGCACGCTCATCGAATCAATAATTCGTGCAACACTCATGATTCAACCTAAACAAAGCCCGCCAAGCGGGCTTTGTTATGAGTGGCGTTTTGGGGAACCTATATTTCCTCTCAGCCTTGCTGACTGTATCAACTCGCTAAATAAGCGAGCAGACGCGGCGCAGTCACAATCCCTTTGTATCTATTACCCTCGACTAAAACCCAAGGTGGCGGTGGATTGGTTTTGAGCAACGAGGCTAATAGCTTGAGGTCTGTATCATGAGCCAGTTTGACTTGCGGCGTGCGCATGATTTGATTGACGGGTTTGCGCCAAATAGCGGCTTCACGTGCCGTTTCCAATTCAGTACCCATGGTAGGTGTAAGGTGTAAATTCAGCGCGGCTCTATCCACCAAGCCGACACATTCTCCAGCCGTAACGACCGGTAAAACATCGGACTGCACCGCGTTAAAGTATTCCACCGCCAACGAGAGTGGATCTCCGGGGTCGAGCCGATATTGAGTGAAAAACGCTAAACTTTGCAATGTTGTAATTTCGCTTGATTGCTTATCGGCTTCACGGTTGGTCAACTTAAGATGTTTACGATAATCCGAGGCATGAATAAGGTTACTCAGTGGCAAAGGCTTGGCGAAAAAGAATCCCTGTAATAGATCTACTCCCAGCGACTTGAGGACATACACTTCATGCTCAGTCTCTACCCCTTCGGCGACAACCTTAACACCCAAAGTATGGGCAAGATCGGTCATCATTTTTACGATGGCATAGCGGCGTGACCCCACTTCGATATTGGTCACAAACTCTCGATCGATTTTCAAATAATCAAACTGACACTCCGTGAGGTAAGAGAACGAAGAAAAGCCCGTTCCAAAATCATCAATCGCAACAGTGACTCCACGATTTCGTAAATGCTGCAGCACTTCGCCTCCCTGTGATTGAGAGTCAAAGTAAGCCGTTTCCGTTAACTCCACCGTGATATTTTTCGCCAAAGTCGGCGTTTCAGCGAGCATGTCAACCACGCTTTGTAAAATCTGCTCAGCACTCAAGTCGCTGTTTAACGAACGATTGATGCTGACTCCCACATGGTGACCAAATAAGGCGTGAATTTTAGGCAGATCCTTTAAGGCTTTGCCGCCAATCAACTCATCCAACTGATTGATCAGCCCCAGCTCTTCGGCTATCGAAATTAACTCTTGCGTTGATGCATGTAAAATCTCAGGAGCTTGAAAACGGCACAGCGCCTCAAACTTCACCACAGACCAACTCTGGCTATCCACAATGGGCTGATAAAACACTTCGACATCGCCATTTGCTATCCATTTCTGCACCCATTTTTCCAGTGTTTTACGACGCTCAATCTGCTGATGGATTGCGCGATCATAAAAGTTGATATGTCGAGTTTCCCCCGCGTGGTGCTCCAACATGGCTTGGATGGCATGGGGAACGAGGCGCTCTATTTTATCGGTATCCACATTTAACACCGAAACCCCTAAACGCCCCTTAGCAACGGCTTGATGAGCTTCCTGCCCACCTCGTTGTCGTAACTCAATAAAAAACTGGCGTAAAGTGCGCTGTAACCCTACCAAAGGCTGAGCTTCTAGGTTTTTCTCCGCATCCAACTGACACAGAAAAATCCCTTCACCGTGATAACCACACAGTTGCACTTGCCGGTTCTGCGCTAAACTGGCAGCCAACCGGCGGATCTGCGCATAGTATTTATCGCTGCTGAATTTAGGCTGTATTGCCAACACAAATCCAGTGGTGGTTTGCTGCTTAGGTAAACGCTGTTTCAACTGAGCACTGAATTTAGACAGCGTCGGTAATTGTGTCAGCAATTCGACATCGCCCGCTTGCTTATCCAGTACGCGATCCAAATGCGGTGCCAGATCCGTGGTAAAGCCGATATAAAAGATCTGTCCTTTCTGAGAACTTAAACGTTTAATAGATAGGTCTTGTGGCCAGACTTCACCAGAAGCGCGCTGAGATAAAATCGTGCCGCTCCAGCCGCCTTGCTCACGCAATTGCTGCCACATATCCACATAGAAATGCTGCGAATGTTTGCCCGAATTGAACATCCTGGTTTTTAACCCCAGTAGCTCATTTTGTTGATATCCCGTTTGCTGCTCAAAATAACGATTGCACGCCAAAATTCGCGTTTGATCATCGGTAATCACAACCCCATGATGGTCATTATCAAATAAAGCATCAAAGGCAAAGGCGGATTCCATACCAGAATGGAAAATCAGTAATGGTGTAATCGTCCCTCGAACAAGCTGGCTACTCACTTCGTCAACCGAAAACGAGACTAATGCCACCAACTTTTCGGCGCTCACCAATAAGGTATTGAGACTCTGTGGCGCTGAACCTGCTTGCGCGAAAAAGCCCGCGGCATCCTCGCGCTGAGTCAAAGGCAAGTACTCAAGAAAATCGTCGGGCTTGGTAATCGAGCGAGAATTTCCCACCAGTGATTGCCACATCACAATATCGTAATCCATGTGCTGACTGGCTAACTGGTAACACCAATCGAGTGGTGCATAACGAGTTTTGAAGCCGATACTTTGTGGTTGTACGGTTGATACATTCACACTCATCCGGTATCCCTAAACTGATGATGTTGATTCTGTGACCACCTTAGAACAGCTTGTCACCCCATACAATGAACTCTGACGCATAACGTTAACTTATCCCTAACTAAAGTATTAGTAACTAAAAACTAACTTGCCTACTTTTCTTTTAGACCTTGATTCCTTTCGTGGATTATTTCGCAAGTAAGAGTGAAATAATCCCTTAGCAAAATCGGGGCAATGTTACGGTAGATACTGGCCTTGCAAGCCGCTATAATGCCGCCCTCTTAATCTTGAGGCCAAAATATGCACAGCGAAGTTACCCCTATCCACCACTACAAAAAATACTGGGCCGAGTGTTTCGGCACAGCGCCATTCTTACCGACCAGTCGTGAAGAAATGGATCAATTAGGCTGGGATAGCTGTGATGTGATTATCGTGACCGGCGATGCTTATGTTGATCACCCAAGCTTTGGTATGGCGATCATCGGCCGCTTGCTTGAAGCACAAGGCTTCCGAGTTGGGATCATTGCACAGCCAGAATGGCAAACTAAAGACGCCTTTATGACGCTTGGCAAACCGAACCTGTTTTTCGGTGTGACCGCCGGTAACATGGACTCAATGATCAACCGCTACACGGCGGATAAAAAAATTCGTCACGACGATGCGTACACCCCAAACAATAAAGGCGGCATGCGTCCTGATCGCTGTTCATTGGTTTACTCACAACGTTGTCGTGAAGCCTACAAAGATGTGCCGATTGTGCTTGGCGGTATTGAAGCCAGCCTACGTCGTGTCGCGCATTACGATTACTGGTCAGACAAAGTTCGCCGCTCAATCTTGCTGGATGCGAAAGCCGATATTTTGCTGTTCGGTAACGCCGAGCGCGCACTGGTTGAGGTAGCTCACCGCTTAGCCAATGGCGAATCAATCAATAAGATGGTTGATATTCGCGGTACGGCTGTCAATTTGGCTCAAGTACCTGAACATTTTAAGATTATCGATTCCACCCGCATTGATCAGCCAAACAAACCGTTTGTGCCAAGCAATCCGTATGAAGTGGAAACCCAGTGCGCGACCAAAGGTGATGAGAAAGAAGAAGCTCAACCCATCACCATTCGCCCATCACGCCATGATGCGAAAACCACCGCGGTGCGTCTGCCCTCGTTTGAAAAACTGGTTAATGACCGTATTTTGTACGCGCACGCCAGCCGTGTGTTGCATTTAGAAACCAACCCTTATTCAGGCCGTGCGCTGGTGCAGCGTCATGGTGACCGTGAACTGTGGGTTAACCAAGCACCGATCCCGCTCACCACGGAAGAGATGGATTTCGTGTTTGGCCTTTACTACGCCCGTGTTCCGCACCCTAAATATGGCGATGCGAAAATTCCGGCGTACGACATGATCAAGACTTCGGTCAACATCATGCGCGGCTGTTTTGGTGGCTGTTCATTCTGCTCTATCACCGAGCACGAAGGACGCATCATCCAGAACCGTTCACAAGAGTCGATCATCAATGAACTGAAAGAAATCCGAGACAAAGTGCCGGGCTTTACCGGTGTAATTTCCGATTTGGGTGGCCCAACCGCGAACATGTATCGCCTCGGCTGTTCAGATCCAAAAGCAGAAGCGAACTGTCGTCGCCCAAGCTGTGTCTTCCCAGGAATCTGTCATAAGCTGAATACCGACCACAAACACACTATCGATCTGTATCGTGCAGCGCGTGATGTGGAGGGTATTAAGAAAGTGGTGATCGCTTCTGGTGTACGTTACGACTTGGCGATTGAATCGCCTGAGTACGTGCGTGAGCTGGTGACTCACCACGTCGGCGGCTATTTGAAGATTGCTCCTGAGCATACGGAAAAAGGCCCACTGAGCATGATGATGAAACCGGGCATGGGGACGTATGATCGCTTTAAAGAGCTGTTTGAAAAATACAGCGCTGAAGCAGGTAAAAAACAGTATCTGATCCCTTACTTCATTGCCGCTCACCCGGGGACTGAAGATGAAGACATGGTCAACCTCGCACTGTGGCTGAAATCCAACAACTACCGTTGTGACCAAGTACAGAACTTCTACCCATCGCCAATGTGTAATGCTACCGCGATGTATCACGCAGAAGTGAACCCGCTGAAACGCGTGAAATACAAGAAACCGGAAAAGGTGCCAGTGGCGAAAGGTGAAGCGCAACGTCGCTTGCATAAAGCTCTGCTGCGCTACCATGATCCTGCCAACTGGCCGATGATTCGCGAAGCGCTGATTGCGATGGGCAAACGTCATCTAATTGGTGACCGCCCTGAGTGTCTGATCCCAGAAAAAGATTCAGACCTAGTCACCCCAGCACAAAGCCGCAAATCAGGTCGTCATGGCGCGAATCGTTTTGCGACCAAGCATACGCATAGCCAACCGGGCTTTGATGCGCTGCGTGGTAACAAATCTGGTGGCCAAGGTCGTCCGAATAGTGGCAATAAATCGAATCAGGGCAAACCAACCGGTGGTAAACCGACAGGCAGTAAGCCAACGGCGAACAAACCTACGGGCAACCAACCTGCTCGCGGTGAACAAAACCGAGGCCAACAAGGTCAACGCGGCTCAGCCACAGGCGGTAAACCACAAGGCTCTGGCCGTCCTGCCAGTCGTGGTAATACTCAGCGTCAGCCGCAACGCGCACGTTAAACCCTATTTGCCTTCTTCACTCGCTTCTCGGGAGAGTTCCTTCTCCCCCCCCATGTCTATGGGAGGCCCTTCTTCTCCCC
>NZ_WPDC01000092.1:0-12551 GCF_035615595.1 Vibrio sp. R-1
AATTTCTGGAATACCAGATCCTGCAGCTTCAGGAGCAAAGCGGTGGACAAGAAAATAGCCGATGAAAGCGAGAAATGCGCTGATCAGAAACGCAGCCAACCAGAGTGGTAAAAAGCTACCAATTTCACTTTTTAGCCAATCGGTACGAGTTTCTGAGACTAGATGTACCGCCTGTTCAAAATAGGTGCCGACCAAGCCAGCCAAAATACCAACCAGCAATGATAAAAACAAAACTGAGAAAGGCGTCTTATCTTTTGAGAGAAATTGGTTAATCACATCTTTAGGCATTTTGGCCAGCAAACTGATCTTAAACGTCTCTCTTGTTGACATACGAATGACACCTATTGATGAATTGGGGGAAAAGATGTGCCGGAATTATACGCTGCATAGGGTTCAACTATAGCGATAAAGTTGAAATATTGATTTCCATATATGATTGATTTGATGGATCATTCTGAAAAAATTGAGATCTACACCAAAAAATGAGTAACTTTTCTGGAAAATCCAGCGTTATGTACCATAGTTAAAGCGTAAGGTTAGTGAGAACATTTCTGATGGAGGATATGGAACCTTACAGACAATTTGGATGGAATCAAAACGTTCATATCAGTACCTCGGCTAAGAGACGCTTGCATATATAGCCAAGCGAATTCGCAAAAACTCACGATTGAGTCTACGAGGAAAAAGGCGCGCTTTACAGTGCGCCTTTTGCATTTAAGCTTTTATGCTGTCCACGAAATTTGAAACTGCTTCTTTAAAAGCTTTTGGATATACTTCGGCCAAAAGGAGAATCAGCATGATCAATCGAGTTCCGACCAATATTATTACGGGTTTTCTGGGCGTTGGAAAAACCACCGCGATTTTGCACCTGCTAGCCACGAAACCTGCGCATGAAAAATGGGCTGTACTCGTTAATGAGTTCGGTGAGATTGGCATTGATGGTGCCATCATGAGCGAGCAGGGTGCGATGATCAAAGAAGTGCCGGGGGGATGTCTGTGCTGCACGGCTGGGGTTCCAATGTCCGTTGGCATTAACGCCTTGTTGCGTCAAAAGCCCGATCGTTTAATCATCGAACCCACAGGATTAGGGCATCCTAAGCAAGTGGTCGCCACGTTAATTTCTGAGCAGTATCAGCCTTATGTGGACTTAAAAGCCACGATTGCGTTGATGGATCCTCGCCACTTGAGCATAGATAAATACCGCAGTAACCAAAATTTCAACGACCAACTGGCGAGCGCGGATATTGTTTTGGGGAACAAAGTCGATCAGTGCAGCAGTAGTGACATTGATGCTTTTAATGATTGGGTTACGGACCAAACGCCGGCCAAAACCTTTAGTCAGCTCATCAAGCAAGGGCAATTCCCTATAGAGTTACTGGATATGCCGCGTTTGGTTGGCAATGCATCCACTCATATTGACTCCCATCATCACCACCATGCTGCCGATGAGCCGCAATTTAAGCTTGCACCCCAACAGCCATTTTTGCGCAAAGAAAATCGCGGACAAGGCTATTTTAGTTGTGGTTGGTTGTTTGGTGCGGAGTACCAGTTTAACTTCGATCTGTTGTTTCAACTGCTGAATGATTTAACCGCCGAGCGAGTGAAAGGGGTGCTGAATACCGATCGCGGTTGCTACGCTTTCAACGTGGCGAATGGCGTGGTTTCTGTGACTGAAATGAGTCTAGAAGGTTTTGAATCGCGCTTAGAAGTGATTGATTCACAACTGATGCCTTGGAGCGAGTTAGAAAGCATACTGCTCAAGATTGCAGGCATTCCACAGGCGTAAATCACAGGCCTTTCTTTGCGAAAAAAATTTACGAAAAAGATTTGTGAAAAAGGCGAGTCATACTCGCCTTTCTGTTATGCGCGGAATGATTAACGCTTGTTACGCAGATAACGCTTACGGCGCTCTTCTTTACGTTTGGCTTTCTCTTCGGCTTTCAGCGCTTCATCAATTTCAACTTGCTGTAACTCTTCGGTGATCATTTCTGGACGCTCCAAGGTGATTTGTCCAAGCACACCTTGACGCAGCTCATGCAGTAGGATTTCAGAGGCTTTATGTAGATCCACTCGCGCGCCCGCACGTAGCGCGCCACGCTTACGACCGATCTCTTCCATCAATTCAACATCGGTTTCTGGAAGTTCATCGATTTGGTAACGCTCTTTCAATCTTTCTGGGTAGTGCTTAGCCAGATACTCGACGGTGTAAAACGCCACTTCATCGTATTCCATCGCGGTATCTTTCACCGCGCCAGTGGCCGCCAAACGAAAACCGCTATGAGGGTTTTCCACTTTTGGCCACAAAATTCCCGGAGTATCAGAGAGCACAATTCCGTTTTGTAGATTGATGCGCTGTTGACGACGAGTCACTGCGGGTTGGTTTCCGGTTTGAGCAATTGCACGGCCCGCTAAGGTATTGATAATGGTTGATTTCCCTACGTTCGGAATGCCCATGATCATGGTGCGAATGTTTTTGCCGATCTCTTCACGCTGTGGAGCGAGCTTGCGGCACAGTTCGAGGATCTTGTGTACTTCCTGCGGATTGGATGTGGTGATCGCCATCGCTTTCACCCCTTTCTCTTGCTCAAGATGGGCAATCCACAGCTCGGTTAACTCAGGATCCGCAAGATCGCGCTTATTCAGTACCTTCACACAAGGTTTTTCCCCACGGATATGCGAAATCAGCGGGTTTTCGCTACTGAAAGGAATACGCGCATCAAGCACTTCGATAATCACATCGACTTGCGGAATCGCTTCTTCGATTTCCTTGCGTGCTTTGTGCATGTGCCCCGGAAACCATTGGATTGAGTTGTTAACCATTTGAAAAATTAGCCTTTTAATACAGTCTTAAATGAGTTGAGAGATAAGAATGATGCTTAACATGGAGTCAGCAGAAGCCACCTCGCTCTCAACTCCGTGACGCTATGGTCATTGGAATGCGCCAATGCTAACACTTTACGCCGGATGCGGGAATCGTCATCAGCCCGAACCATGGATTACACCAGTGGACGAGGGTGTGGGAATGGGTATTTCTATATATTTTCTTTATACCCGACTGGCGCTTTTATACACCTTCTTTAAATCGGGCTAGTTAGTATGCTGGAAGTTGTGATTTAGGAAGCACCGCGGTGCTTAAGAACCATGAAACCTGCAAAACAAACGACAGCCAGCTTGGCATTTCTGGCAATGGGTATCGTCTATGGCGATATTGGAACCAGTCCTCTTTACGCTTTTAAAGAAGTGTTCTTCAGTCATCATCCACTCGTGATTAACCCTGACAATGTGTTGGGGATTTTATCTTTGGTGTTTTGGGCATTTGTCCTGATCGTTTCCATTAAATATCTTTTGCTGGTGACACGCGCCGATCAAAATGGTGAAGGCGGTATTCTGACTTTATCCGCCATTGCTCAACAAAATGCCCCCAAACCTTGGCAGAGGATTGCCATGTTACTTGGGATTTTGGCGACGGGCTTTTTCTTTGGTGAAGCGGTGATAACGCCCGCCATGTCAGTACTTTCTGCGGTGGAAGGGATTGCGGTGGCGTAACCTGACTTAGCTCCTTATGTACTGCCCATTGCCATGATGATCATTGTGGCGCTGTTTGCGGTGCAAGCGATGGGAACCGAGCGTATCGGGCGCTTTTTCGCGCCAGTGATGTTGCTGTGGTTTTTAGTGCTGGCTTTACTCGGTGCCCATGCAATTTGGCACGCGCCCCAAGTATTACGTGCACTTAACCCAGCGTATGCGGTGCATTTTGTCTTGCTTCATGGACAGCACACCCTGTTTATTTTGGGCTTAGTCGTGCTTTCGGTGACTGGGGTTGAAGCACTGTACGCCGATATGGGGCACTTTGGGATTAAGCCGATCCGCATTGCGTGGTTTGCACTGGTGATGCCCAGTTTGCTGCTCAACTATTTTGGGCAAGGGGCGTATCTGCTTACCCTGTCTGAGCCCACAGGTTCTACTTTCTTTAGCCTGGCGCCTAAAGCTTGGTTGTGGCCTTTGATCTTGCTGGCGACGTTTGCCACTGTTATTGCTTCGCAAGCGGTCATCTCTGGGATCTTTTCGTTAGCGAGACAGGCCATCAATTATGGCTATTTGCCGCCGATGAAAATTGCGCATACGTCAGAGCATTCACAAGGGCAGATTTATGTGCCTGCGGCGAACATGTTGTTGTTTGTGGCCGTGATTTTTGTGATGTTGCGTTTTCGCTCATCCGCCAACTTAGCGGCCGCCTACGGTATTGCGGTCACAGCGATCATGATGATCTCTTCGCTACTGTTGGTTTTGGTTGCGCGTTATCAATGGCAGTGGAGATGGCCGCGAGTCGTCACGATTGGGATCGTGTTTATTGGCATGGATACTTTGTTGTTAGCGTCGACCTCAACCAAATTGATGGAGGGTGGTTGGCTGCCTCTGCTTTTAGGGTGCGTGGTGTTTATCGTCATGTATATCTGGCAGCAGCAGCGCCAACGCTTGCTGGAAATTGCCGGTAACGAGCTCTCGGTTTCGGCGATGATTCAGTCATTGGAGGAAGAGTCTTTCCAACGCGCCGCAGGAACCGCCGTTTATCTGTCTCGCTCGTTGAATCATGTGCCGCGCTCGCTGCTGCACAATATCAAATACAACAAGACCTTACATGAAAGAAATGTATTGATGACCTTTCAATATGAAGCGGTGCCAAGGGTTCACCCATGTCGCAGAGCTGAGATAGAGCAGGTCTCGGCCAGTTTTTGGCAAGTAGTGATCCATACCGGTTATCAAGAGGAGCCAGATATGGCGCAAGTGATGCATTGCTGCGGTCTAAAAGGCTTGTATTTGCATCCCAATGAAACGCTCTTTTTGCTCTCTTCAGAGCGATTGAAAGTACAAAAACTGGGGATGTGGCATGACCTGAAAGTCTGGTTCTTTATTCAGATGAGCAAACATGCGCTGAGAACGTCGGAAAGATTGAATATTCCCCCCGATCGCCTAATTGAGATGGGTGTGTATCGAGAGATGTAAGGCTCGCACGAAAAACCGTTCAAGATTGAACGGTTTTTTTAGCTCTGAGGTTTAGCCTTTACAAGGCTCCCTTAGTTTTTCGCTAGGGGTGCGAGGCTAATCTTGTTGCGCGACGCCCGCATGCAGCGGCCATGCGCCAGATTTCACTACCTCTTTTGTAACTTGCGCACTGTGTGCCAAATCGTAATGGTGCTCGATGCAGGGCGAATAGGCGACAACCAATGACGGACCAGAATGTTCACCTGCAGCTTGCAGCGCTTTAATGGTCTGATTGATGTTGGCACCCAAGGCTATTCTCGCTACAAACGCACCGGGCAGATCTTGGTAAAGTTTAACCAGATCTTTGGCTGGACTTGGATTGGGTAAACTGCACAATTTCGCGGTTTGTCCTTGCGGGGTGGACTTGGATTTTTGTCCACCAGTGTTGGAGTAACACTGCGTATCCAGAACCAGAATATTGATGTTACGTCCGCTGCGCATCACATGATCGAGTCCGCCAAAGCCGATGTCATAAGCCCAGCCGTCACCTCCTATCATCCACACCATTTTTTCGCTTAAATAATCGGCCAGCAGTTGCTCTTCCGAGTGTGCAGGAAGTCGCTGCTTCAGCTCACCAATCTGCGATCTTAGATCGGGAAGCGGAGATTGCGGGGTATGTCCGCCTAGCAAACGCTGCGCTCGCGATTGTAAGACTTCCAGTGCCATATTCATGCCCAAGCCAAATTCGGCATTATCCTCAAATAGGCTGTTGGCCCAAGCAGGGCCTCGTCCATCACTATCCTGACTGTAAGGCGTCGTGGGTAGATTGCCGCCAAAAATTGAGGAGCAGCCTGTCGCGTTGGCAATCATCAATCGATCGCCGAATAACTGAGTCAAAATACGGATATAAGGCGTTTCTCCGCATCCTGCACAGGCATTCGGGTATTCAAAATAGGGCTCAACGTGCTGCAATGTTTTGACATCAATTCGCTGCTGCTGATAGGCCGACTGCTTCGGCAAGGCTTGGAAATGAGTGAATCTTTGTTGCTCTGACTGATAACTGAGGTTCTTCTCAACCATATTCAATGCCTTACGTTCTGGCTCTTGTCGATCTTTTGCTGGGCAAACCTGAGTGCATAACTGGCAGCCAGTGCAGTCATCCGGCGACACTTGCAGTACATAATGCGCATCGGGTTGCTGCCTTGAGCGATAAGGCAGGCTTTTTAACTCACTCAAGGTGGGATGGGTTTCACTCACAATGCGGGCACGAATCGCCGAATGCGGGCAAATCGCGACGCAGTAACCGCATTGAGTGCAAAGATCGGTTTCCCAAACCGGCAGCTGTTCAGCAAGATTGCGCTTTTCTAACTGCGAAGTATTGGTAGGCCATACTCCATCGGCCGGATAAGCCGAGACAGGTAATGCATCGCCTTTCCCCGCCAGCAACTGTTCAACCAAGCTCGTGCCCCAAATCTTCGGCTGGCTTTGGATGGCCACCGTTGTTTCACTTGGGATCGCAAAAGGCATCTCACACACCGACTGATACGCTTGGTTTAGGCATTGCAGGCTTTGTGTCAGTTGCTGGGCTGAACGGTGTTTGAGCTGTTCGGTTAGACTCGCTTCCAGTGAGGTCAATAACGCCTGTTCGGTATGCTGACTTAATAATCGAGCCGCCGCGGCTTGCATCACAATACTGGTTTTATTGCCGAGTTGATGGCGCTCAATCAAGCCATCGGCATCGATGGTGGCCACTTGAACCGATAAAGCCTGAAGGCGACTTTGCAATGCGGGCGGTAAAGCGGCCAACAGTGCTTGCCCCGTCAGTGCGGTGTTGAGCAACAGATAGCCATTGGCGATCAGCTTGCTGGCAATATCACGTTCATGGAGAAGTTTCAGATTGCTGAGCGAAACCAACCAAGCGTGACGAACCGGATAGTGAGCAGTGATCGGTTGCTGACTGAAACGGATATGTGTCGTGGTGACATTGGCAGATTTTTTGGAGTCGTATTCAAACTGACCCTGTACATGCCAGTTTTGGCCTAGGGTTTTAATCAGATTTTTTCCCGCACTGACACTCCCATCGCCGCCATAGCCATACATCAGAACACTTTGATAGGGCTTGTCTCTCGTCGCTGAAATCGTTTTCGGTAGAGTAAGTTGGCTTACGTCATCTTCAATACCCACCACAAACTCGTGCATTTGCTCCTGCTCGGGAGCTTGCATCATGGTGAAAATCGCTTCGACATCTTCTGGGAAAAACGCTTTTCCTGATAACCCATAGCGACCGCGAGAGAGTCGGATCGAGTTTGCCCTTTGGGTATACAAGGCACTTAAAACGTCAAGATAAAGCGGTTCGCCGTGACTGCCCGGCTCTTTGGTGCGATCCAATACGCTGATATGAGTCACCGTGGCTGGAAGCGCATCCCGTAAGGCTTGACTTGGAAAAGGGCGATATAGTCGGATCTGAATAACGCCAATCCGCTCACCTTGTTGAACGCCGGCAAGGACGACTTGTTTGATGGTGTCGACGGAAGATCCCATTGCGACAATCACAGATTGTGCTTGCGGATGACCGATATACTCGACCAACTGGTAGCGGCGTCCGGTCTGTGTTTCAAAACAGTCCATGATGTTCTGCAACTGTTCAGGCGTACTTTGATGGTACGGCGTTCGAGCCTCGCGACACTGAAAGTAACTGTCGGGATCGGCAGTGGCTCCGCGTAGAGTTGGCCGATCGGGCGTTAAGGCTCGGGCACGAAAATCAACTAACGTTGGCATGGGCAGCAGCGCAGATAACGCCTCTTCGGAGAGCGGCTCAATCTGGGTAATGGCGTGTGAGGTGAGGAATCCATCAAAGAAATGCACAAACGGTAAGCGGCATTGTAAAGCACTGAAAGTGGCAATGGCGGCCAGATCTTGCGCCTCTTGCGCATTACTGGCGCAGAGCATTGCAACGCCCGTTTGGCGGATGGCCATCACGTCCGAATGATCGCAGTAAATGGATAACGCATGAGTCGCGACAGTGCGAGCCGCCACATGAATGACACAAGGCGTCAGCTCACCAGCAAGCTTGTATAAGCTTGGGATCATGAGCAATAAACCTTGCGATGAGGTAAAGGTGGTGGCAAGTGCACCGCTCATGGCGGCGCCATGAACAACCGCAATACTGCCTGCTTCTGATTGCATTTCCACAAGTTTGGGTACATCACCCAGCAGATTGCTCTTTTGCTGGCTTGCCCATTGTTCACAGCTTTCGGCCATGCTGGTGCTCGGTGTAATAGGGTAGACGGCTAGCACTCCACTCAGTTGATAAGCAACGCGGGCAACGGCCGTATTTGCGTCAGTAATCCAAGTCATAATTCACCTCTGTCGATATCGCAGCGTTTGCGATGGAGGATGGAAGATGTATGATCCGGCCACCTAGGTGACGAGATCACGAACCAACAGGATTAAGAAGCAGTGGTGACAAGACTTAATGAAGCACACAAAGCGCTGATTCTGGTTGCGCTGTACGCCATGGTCACTGTCGTGGGTGTGATGTACCGCAAAGATATGATTGAGACTGATGTGGCTATGCTGTTTTTGCTGCTCAATATCTTGAGCGCATCAGTACTCAAACCGCGCAACGCTTACTTGATGATGGGATTAAGCATCATCGATTATCACTACTTTCTGCTACCGGACTATCAATCGTTCCGATTTGAGAATGCGCAGTACGTGATTACCTATGCGGTGTTAGCTTTTAGTGGGATTTTCGCGGTGAATATAACACAGGCTCAGCGCAAGCAAATAGAGAAAAATAAGCGCCTGCAGCAGCAACACAAGAAGTACTATGAACTTGCTTGCCACCTTTCTGCACTCAGTACCAGTGAAGACATTGCTCAAGCCACCGTCAAATTTTTAAGTAAAGAGAAGGGGATAGTCAGTGCGATCGCGCTATACCAACTGCAGTGGCAATGGGTCGCGCAGCACGCTGATTTCCCCGTTGCAGCAATTGAACTACCGCAGCCTCCTTTGACTGATAACACATTAGCTTTGGCGCAAGATGAACAGATCAATGCCTTCACCTTGGTAGATCGAGGGACAATCCTTGGGGTCATTTATTTCCTGCGTTATCCCCATGACCGCTTCACATCGCCAGAGGCTTTGCGGCGTGAATCTAAAATCGCACCTTGGGTACGCTCTCTTCTGACACTCTCGTTAGCAAGGGCACATGCGCATCGCACCTTGGCCAATGTGGAAGCGGAAAAACAGCTGGAAAGCACGCGCACAACGTTACTCGCGTCTGTCTCGCACGATCTAAAAACGCCGCTTGGCGCGATCATTGGCTCTGCCACCACTTTAACCGATCCGAGTCTTCACCTCTCGACGGAAACCCAGCAAGAGCTACTGACGTCAATTGCTGAGCAAGGCGAGCGGTTAAATCGCAGTTTGACCAAACTGCTCGATATCACCCGCTACACGGCATCCGCGCTAGTACCTAAGTTAGATTGGGTTGAACCGGAGGAGTTGATTGGAACGGTGCTCAGTCGTTTAGCTCCGCGATTAACCCATCACAAAGTACAGATTGAGAGTCAACCGATGTTGGTTGAGCTTGATAGCTTACTGCTTGAACAGGTGCTGATTAACTTAGTGGAAAATGCTGCGAAATATACACCTAGAGGCAGCGAAATTGAGATCGCTTGTGCTTATCAAGAGCAGCAGTTTACGCTGGCGGTGATGGATAACGGCGCGGGCATCCCCGATGAGGCATTACCTAGAATTTTTGACCGGTTTTATCGTGTGGAAGGCAATCATGCTGATGGAACGGGGCTTGGCTTGGCGATTTGCCAAGTGATTGTTGCGGCTCACCAAGGTTCGATTCGAGTACATAATCGAGAGTCTGGTGGCGCATGTTTTACGGTGACGATTCCTTGCCGCCAATACAATTTAAAGGAACTGTATGAACAGTGAAATTAAGATCCTCATTATTGAAGACGAAGCGCCAATTCAACGGTTTTTGACTGTGCTTATTTCTGGTTATGAGTATCAAGTGAAAGTGGCCAGCACGGCAGAGCAAGGGCTGCATCTGGTGGCGAATTGGAATCCGCATCTGATCCTGTTGGACTTGGGCTTGCCAGATCAAGACGGCATCAGTTTGACGAGAGAACTGCGAGCATGGACGCAAACCCCAATCATGGTAATTTCTGCCCGAGAAAAAGAAGCGGATAAAGTGCAAGCTCTGGATGCCGGGGCGAACGACTATTTGACTAAACCCTTTGGCAGTGAAGAGCTGATGGCTCGTATTCGGGTGGCGCTGCGTTTAGCGCCGAGCACCGAAAGTGTAGAGCAAACTCGTTTTGAATTGGGGGAGCTGGTGTTGGATCTTGTGTTAAAGCAAGTCACCAAGGCTGGAGAGCCAGTAAAACTGACCAAAACCGAATACAACATTTTGAAACTGCTAGCAAAAAATATGGGGAAGGTGCTCACACACAAGCAAATCTTAAAAGAAGTGTGGGGCGGCAATTATGTCGAGCATCATCACTATGTGCGCATCCATGTCGCGCAGTTACGCCATAAAGTGGAAGACAATCCCGCGCAACCGCGCTTCATCCTGACTGAAAATGGGGTTGGTTACCGTTTAGTGGATAAATAGACATGTAAAATAAAACTATCTTTATAAAATCTATACAGATGTATGCCTGATCCATACAACCGATTTATAAAGGGTTCGCTACACTGCTTCACAGGTTAAGGACAGGTAAGGCGTGAACTTTTAGTGGGATTGTTTACGTGCACTTTGCATGGTCTGAAATCTACTTGGTAAACACACATTGTAAAAAGCAGAGGACAACATGGGTGGAATCAGTGTGGGTAAGCTCTTAATCTTGGGGTGTATTGTTGCGCTGGTTTTCGGCACTAAGAAATTGCGAACCATAGGTGAAGATGCGGGTTATGCGATTCGCTCTTTTCAAAAAGCGTTACGCGGTGACGAAGTGACGACTCAGTCATCAACGACCGAGGAATCTGTCGACAGCTTCGCTATTGAGCAAGAGTCGTCCCATTCTTCTGATTCTCAGCGCCACTCATAATGTTCCCATTCTCAATACCATCGCATTTGCGGGGCTCTTATGAGCCCCTTTTTTTATGTTCAAATCGATGAAACGTCTCTCGACGTAAGTGACTAGGAAAAAGTGACGATGACTCACATCCTTTAGTTAGTCGGATGCTCGCATTTATCTATGCTGGCGCTTTAACTTGGGAATACTTATAAAGCGGCTCTGCATACCGAGCCGCTTTGAGACTTTCAATCTTCTACCGTGACTTTCACTTTACGCTCGCGTTTTTTGAGTATGGCGCTGGCGGCAAATGTGAGTAAGGCCAGCACCAGTGTGAAGATCGGTGCGATCATCAGTAGCTTGGTCGCAAATTGTTCGAGTTGAGTTGGTAATAATGAGATACCAAAACCAACACTCACCAAAAACAGAATCCAAAGAAGCGCACTTATTGCACTAGCCGTAACACATCGTAACGGTGGCACACTGTCGCGCAACCCCATCATCATAGGCAATAAGGAACGTACAACGGGGAAGAATCGGGCAAAGAATAGTGCGACTAAACCATACTTATTCATGAGGTTGTCACTTGCTATGAGATGCTTCTCAGGCACTTTAGCAAGCCAATGAGTAACGATACGCCAATTTTTAAGCTGATATCCCTGATAATAAGCCAGCAAACTACCAAACCAGCCTGCTAAAAATAAGGCGATAAGTACCCAGTGCAGTTGTAACACACCTGCCGCAGCAAGGGAGCCACTTAAAATAATCACACTATCACACGGTAATGGTGCAGCAGGTATGAAGGCACTTTCTACAAAAATCAACAACGCTAGGCAGAAATACAGCAAGAGTAAATTAACGTTTTGTAGGGCGAAGGCATCGTGATGCCAAAGCGCACTAAAAATAGAGAGTACGGAATCCAAACGGTGATCCTCTTTTATGATGAAGGTAAAAATGCTCTGCATGAGTGGTCGTACAAAGAGGGCGTCGTGACAACAGAGCTTATCTCTGGATAGACATGGCACACTAACTCGCGCTACACCTCAGTAGCAACAACCCATTGGAATACGAGAAAAGAGGTATGGCTAAGCGTGCGCGTAACGGGAGTAGAGATTGGAAAATAACCATGCTTTACGAGCATGATTGAGTGTCGTCAACTGGAAGAAACGCTGACTGGGATAAAGAAAATAGTGGCGTAAAGTGAAAGAGAACGTCTCATTGGCTGCACTGAAATGCGGTGTGAACGTCGAATCTTCTCTTTCTTCAGGTTCTGCTCTTAATAATGTGCGGTAATCTTGCTGGCGATTAGGAAGCAGCGCAAATTTGGCTAACCATGTGTGAGCGGTGTGATGCTGTAGTTGCTTTTCTAAGGTTGGGTCAATAATTCGATGCGCATCACCTGCATGCAGCAAAGGCGCCGCACAGAGCAAAATAAAACTCAACAGTGATGTCACTACATGCAACATGACAGGTTAACCTCTCGCAAAGACGCAGTGAGTATGCTGTGTATTGTTTAAGGTGTAAAGGTTA
>NZ_WPDC01000093.1:0-12489 GCF_035615595.1 Vibrio sp. R-1
AGAATTTCCTTAGGAGTGAAACATGAACATTGTACAAGCGTCGCAGTCTCGCTATTCCACCAAAGCGTTTGACACCAGCCGCAAGCTATCTGAACAGCAAGTCGCCGATCTCAAAGAGTTGGTACGCATGAGTGCCTCTAGCGTGAACTCACAACCTTGGCATTTTATTTTGGCTGGCAGTGATGAAGGCAAAACACGCATTGCCAAAGCCACGCAGGGCGGTTTTTCGTTTAACGAGCGCAAAATTTTAGATGCCTCGCACGTGATGGTGTTCTGCGCCAAAACCAGCATTGATGACGCGTATCTGCTCTCTCTGCTGGACAACGAAGATAAAGATGGCCGTTTTGCGAATGAAGAAGCCAAAACTGGCATGCATGGCGCGCGTAGCTACTTTGTAAACTTGCACCGTGAAAATCTGAACGATGCTGAGCACTGGATGCAAAAACAAGTTTACCTCAACGTGGGTACACTACTGCTTGGTGCTGCAGCCATGGGCATTGATGCGGTGCCGATTGAAGGTTTTGATGCTCAAGTGCTGAACGAAGAGTTTGGCTTGACTGAAAAAGGCTTCAACAGCGTGGTGATTGTGCCACTAGGTTTCCACAGTGAAGACGACTTCAACGCCAAACTGCCTAAATCACGTTGGCCGGCGGAAGCGGTCTTTACCGAGCTGTAAGTTATGATCCATTTACTCGCAGAAATCAAAGCCTTCCCCGATTCAGCGCAGCAAGTGCAAGCGCTGCTCGAAGCGCTCCTTGAGCCTAGTCGCAATGAAGAGGGGTGTTGCCAATATGAGCTGTATCGTGACAACTCGATTGAGGGGCTATTTTTAATGCAGGAAATTTGGTGCTCGGAAGAGAGCTTGCAAAAACACCAACAGAGCGACCATTTCCAGCATTTTCAGCAAAAGATCGGTGAGCGCGAGATGTTGGAATACCTGCAGTTACGCCCACTGACTTTTGTTGGCTAACGAGGATTTTGCTCTCGCTCTTGAATGGCTGTCAGCACCGCACGTCGTTGTTGGCAGCCTTTTTCACGAATGAACTCCTGAAAAGCGCGAATGGTTGGGGTGATCAAACGTCGATCGGCACACACCATATAAATGGGTACAGGGCCGCTTTCCCATTCCGGCAAAATCCGCACTAAACGCCCATCAATAATGTCCTGACTGATGTCCATCAGCGATTTATTGGCAATGCCTTTGCCTTTTACCGCCAATCTGTGTACTACTTCGCCATCATTACAGGCAGGATTGCCTTGCACCACCACACTGTGCGTTTCGCCATTGCGGCTCAAAATCCATTTGTTGTGTAGCGTATCGGCCAGCATAAAGCACAGACAGTTGTGATGCTGTAAATCGTCAGGATGCAGAATGGGCGGGTGAGCGGCCAAATACTCTGGCGAAGCACACAATACGCGCTCGTTAGAATCGCACAGCAACATGGCAACCAAATTGGAATCGGCGGGCTGACCATAACGAATCGCGATATCGACCGGATTGGCGTACATATCCGTCAGACGATCAGAGAGATCCAGTTTCACGGTGACATTCGGGTGCAGCGCGATAAATTCATCAATCCAGTCGAGCAGCAAATTACGCCCCAAATCGGAAGGCGCGCTGATGTGCAGTTGCCCAGCCAACTGGCCACGCGCACAAGCGATCTGATCCAAACCCTCTTGCAAGGTGGCCAGCGCGGTTTGGGTTTTGGCAAGAAAGATTTCGCCCTCATGAGTTAAACGAATATGTCGCGTCGAGCGCACAAACAGCGGAAATTGCACTTGCTCTTCCAAGCGGCGGATCGCAGCGCTCACGGCGGCGGTTGTGAGTGATAAGCTGTTGGCCGCTTTAGAAAAACTGCCTTGGCGCGCCGTTTCGACAAACAAATTCAAATCATTGAGTGCTTTCATCTTTCTAGCCTATTGAACGAGTTCTAGAGTGGCATCCATCGATTGAAGGATCTCCACGGCCTGATACGCTTGCCAACGCTGCTCTGCGCCCGCATCACCGCCTTGTGCTTTGCGCTGATAGTGCTGCTGCAACTGCTGTAAATAACGCTGCGCGATCTTTGATTGATCTGTGCCGCTGACTTGCCACAGCGATTCACCGGCCAAAGAGAGAGGGTGAGAGCAACCCCCCGAACTGTGAGCGATTTGCACATGCAGTAGCTCATAAATGCGCTGATTCTCTTCCACTAAACGCTCGCTTTTCAGCTCCGCATTCAGCGCGATTAACTGCTCGCGCAAGGTATAAGTGTGGTGAACAGGGCACAGCAGCAGGTCAAACGTCATGCTTGGGTGACGCTTGGCAAGCTCGGCAATAAATTTCGTCATCAAATCTCCGCCCACACCGGCGATGATGATTAGATGCGATCCGGCGTTGGCTTCGAGTGGTAAATCGCGCACATCAAGACAGTAAGTGCGCCAGCGTGGTGAATCGGTCGTGGCAGGAAAATAGCGGATTAAATCGAGCGTCACCTTCTCAATCAAAGACGGAACGATATCGACAAAATGCACTGTGCTGTTTGGGTGCTGTTTGAGCAACGCCGCACCGAGTAAGCCGTGGTCGCAGCAGCAATCCCAAATATGGTCGTAGTCGCGCTTTACCTGTTGGACTAACTGAGTCAGCCGTTTTCCTAATTTCATGCCATACCTACATGCGGTAACTAAAAGCAGCCGCCGCTATCGGCTGCCGAATTAAAACAGAGGCGGCCATTTTACTCAGGTTCGGAAAAATGTTGCAGAGAAAATAACAAACTGGTTAATGAGCAGTTCTTCTTAACGGGAGAGTGATTTATAGTGGTTGCCTGTAACCTGTTCTGACAAAAGGAAATGTCATGGCGGCTTTGTTTTTCAAGTGCTTGCTTGGAGCGCTTGCGGTGTTGATCATTGCCCTGTTATCGAAAACCAAAAGCTTTTTTATTTCCGGCCTTGTGCCGCTATTTCCCACCTTTGCTTTAATCGCCCATTACATTGTTGGCACCGAACGCACCATGGAAGATCTGCGCACTACCGCGCTGTTTGGGCTGTATTCGCTTATCCCGTATGCGGCGTATCTTCTTGCGGTGTATTACTTTAGTTACCGCTTGAGCCTTACTGGCACTCTGGTCTGTGCCACCTTGGTTTGGCTGGTATTTGCTGCACTTTTACTGGTGGGTTGGACTCGTTTACACCCGAGCATGGCCTAAGCTCACTCGCCATCATGAAACGGATTTAAGGAGAAAGCTGTGTCTGTAGAAAAACCCGAGCCTGTAGAGAAAACGCCAACAAGATTGCCCGTGGCCGAATGTGTCTCTTTTTTGCTGATCAAAGAGGGCAGTTGTCTGCTCGAACGTCGCTCAGCAACCAAAGCGAGCGATCCTAATATCATCGCGATCCCCGGTGGGCATATCGAAGCGGGAGAAAACCAAGCGCAAGCGTTGCAGCGTGAAGTGCAAGAAGAGTTAGGCGTGGACGCTACGCGCAGCGTTTATCTCTGCTCGCTCTATCATCCGACAGAATTTGAGCTGCAACTGCTGCACTATTACGTGGTAGATCAATGGCAAGGTGAGATCGCCTGCCACGAGGCGGATGAAGTTTTTTGGACGCCGATTGCGCCAAGTGCGGTGGAAACCGTTGCTGATAAAATCGCGATTGAAGAGTTCCAACGCCTGTATCCACGCTATCTGGCGCTTTAAATTCGCGCTCAATCATTCGTCAAGGAGAGACTATGCCGTTAACTCGATTAACTTTGCAGGATGAAGCGGCGTTTGCCGAGTTCTTCCAAGATTTTCAGCGCCACGACCCGATCAACTGTGATTTTTACCGCCAAGGCGATGAGAATTTTGCCGACTACGTGCAACTGCTGGATGACCACGCCCACGGCCAAAACCTGCCTTGTGGCTACGTGCCTTGCAGCTATTTTGGGTATCAGGACCAACAAGGCAAGATTTTGGGTGCGCTGCGTTTGCGCCACCACATTGATACGCCATTTCTTACTAACGAAGCGGGGCATATTGGCTACGATGTTGCACCCAGTGCGCGCCGCAAGGGCATTGGCCGCGAAATGCTGCGCCTTGGATTGATAGAAGCCAAACGCTTAGGTTTAAAACGCGTGTTGCTGGTTGCCGATAGCGATAATCACGCATCACGCCGAGTGATTGAAAGCAACGGCGGTGTGTTTGAAAGCACGATCACCGGAGAGTATTTCCCCTCTTTACTGGCACGCTACTGGATTGACCTTTAACCACAAGGACGTGAGATGAAAATTGCGATTCTGGATGATTACCAAAATGTGGTGCGTGGCTTAAACGCCTTTCAATGCTTACAAGGGCATGACGTCACCGTATTCAATGACAGCCTGAGCGATGAAACCGTATTGATTGAGCGCCTGAAACCTTTTGAGGCTTTGGTGCTGATTCGCGAGCGCACCCCAATCACTGAAAATCTTTTGGCTCATCTACCAAACCTGAAACTCATCAGCCAGACTGGAAAAGTCAGCAACCATATTGATGTGCCTCTGTGTGAGCGTTATGGCGTGACCGTGTTAGAAGGCATCGGCTCTCCCGTTGCCCCAGCAGAGCTGTGCTGGGGTTTAATCCTTGCCGCTTCGCGCCATTTGCCAAGTTATATCGAGCAGTTACACGCAGGTCATTGGCAACAAAATGGCGGATTAGGCTTAGGTCGAACCCTCTCTGGTCGCACTTTAGGTATTTGGGGTTTAGGCAAAATCGGTCAGCGCATTGCTCAATTTGGTCACGTATTTGGTATGCCAATCTTGGTGTGGGGCAGTGAAGCCTCGCGGCAAAAAGCGCTTGAGTTGGGTTATCAAGCCGCCGCCGATAAAGCCGAGTTTTTTGCTAAAGCCGATGTACTTTCACTCCATTTACGTTTGAATGACGCCACGCGTGGCATCGTCACCAAACAAGATCTGCTTGCCATGAAACCCGATTCGCTGTTTGTGAATACCAGTCGAGCGGAGTTAGTGGAATCGGGCGCACTCTACTCAGTGATGCACGCCAACCCAACGCGCCAAGCCGCGGTCGATGTGTACGAAAACGAGCCCGCGTTACCCAGCAGTGAGCCGCTGCTGAGTTTGCCCAATGTGCTGTGCGCGCCGCATCTGGGTTATGTGGAGAAGAACAGCTACGAGATCTACTTTCAGGCCGCGTTTGAGAATGTGGTCAAGTTTGCTCACTCGGCCGCAAAAGCGTGACTGAGCGATAAGGCCTAAAGGAAACACAGCATGTTCGAAAGAGTTTCTTTCACACTCTTTATTCAAATCTTGATTATCGCCGCCGTGGCTGCGGGGACAGGGACGCTACTCTCCATCCCACTTTCTGAAATGTTTATTGCCTCGGGTTTGGTTATTGTGCTGCACAAGAAGCGTTGGCTAACTATTCATACGCCGCCGTGGCTGCTGCTGTTTGTGCAAGTCGTGCTTGGGATCAGTGTCGGCGCGACCATCAGTTTGAGTGAGCTAGGTACCACCTTAACCTTGCCGGTGATCGTGGGTTTGGTGTGCTGTTTAACGCTGCAAATCATCAGTAGCTATTTATGGCTCACCAAAAAAGAGGGTTGGACGCCGTTTGAATCTCTACTCGGTGCCGTACCGGGTGCGATGGCCGCGATTTTGGTGATCAGCGAATCAAGCGAAAAACCTTCCGCCAAAGTGGTCTATTCCCATTCTGTGCGCCTGATGATCCTCACTTTGTTGGCACTGTTGATCTCCAACAGCGCGCCAGATAGCGCACCCGTAGACGGCAGCCTGACCGTTTACGCTTGGCTTATTTTCTTGGCTCTAGCGCTGATGAGTTTGCTACTGGGTAAAGCTTCCACCTTACTCGGCATTCCTGCGCCTTATATGTTGGCTGCGTTACTCATCACCGCCAGCTTTAATGGCTTTGCCACCGGCATTGATATGCAACTGCCGAAATGGATGGTGATATTCGCCACCGCTTTACTCGGCATTTTGATTGGCTCACGCATTGCCGATACCACACTGCGCGAAGCCATGGCGTATTCCCGCGCAGGGGTAATGGTCACCATGATTGGCCTTTTGGTCGCGGTGGGTGTCTCCGGCGTCTTTTCTATTTTGATCGATAAATCATGGGTCGTGCTGCTGCTTTCTTGGGTTCCCGGCAGTGTAGAAGCCATGACCGCGGTCGCCTTACTGCTCGGAATGGAGCCCGCGTTTGTGATGATTAACCACGCTCTGCGCCTGTTGTTGCTCTACTCACTGCCCGCCATGCTGAAAAAGCAGTTAGAGGAGTTGAAGGGGAGGTAGTTATTGTTAGCTCAATTTGTAATAACTCAAGGTACACAAGTTTGTTTGATACATCATGTCAAACTCAGAATTGATAAGTGTGTGTTGTTTCATAGACTCTGAGTGCCTGCTTGATGTATAAGTGGAAAAACTTTTGAGGTATTGGTCATGAACAAAATAATCACAATGTCAGATGGGCTTGAGGTTGAAGTTGAAGTTAGAGAGGGAGAGTTACTTGAGATTTCTAGTGCAGGTGTAGTGGATGCATCACTCGATAAGCTAAAAGAGTTACTATCAAAAGTCATTACACCCGTCAATGACGCCTATCAAACTGTTTCGCAAACGGTAGCTTTAGAATCAGCGAAAGTATCTGTAGGTGTTAAATTTGGGGTTTCTGGGAATGTGTTTGTTGCAAAAAGTAGTGCAGATGCAAGCATAAATATCGAAATGACTTTTAAGGCAAAATAATGGACGAGTCAATTGTTAAAGTACATTGTCGAGAAAATAAATATTTTGGTACTGGTTTTGTTATTAAATCGGAACAGTCTGGATGTTATATTTTAACCTGTGGGCATGTTATAAATAATCTTAAAGGGCAAATTTTAGTCGATGATAAATTTGCACGAGTTGAAAAAAACAAATATAACGATGGTTTAGATATAGCATTACTCTTTGTTGATGGTATGAAAGCTATTGAATTTGGACTTATTGAACCAAATGAAGCTAGTTCATACACAGTTCATGGATTTACGACATTAGCCAACAAAATAAAAAAAGAACCGATTAAAAATATAAAAATAAAAGTAGGATTATCCTTAGAGGATGTTAATGGATATGTTACTAACACTATTAAAATATTCACAACGGAAAATATAACTAATGGTTATAGTGGTTCTCCAATAATATGTAATCGTACAGGTTTAGTTGCAGGCATCGTTCAGCTCCAAGAAAATAACAATATAAATTATGGAATTTCAAATAGTCATGTATTAGACATTATTAACGTGGAAGTTATTGAAAGCAAAATATGTCCTAAAAGAAGAATAAGATCAAATCTAACAGAAGAAAATATTTTTTATATTTCTAAAACATTAGAAAAAGACTTTCAAAGAACTTTAAGTTGTTTTTCAACTCAAAATTGTACTTGGGTTGAACCTAAACTTTATTCTGACGATGAAAAGAATAAAGTACGGTCTGAATATATAAATGTAAATAATCTAATATCAAACCCTAGATCGATAATGATTAATGGTAGGCAGCAGTATGGTCTGACTTCTTTAGCTAAATTTATGGTCAAGGAAGCATGGAATAACCTCACTAAGGGCTTCTGGTTATACTTAGATGCAAGTGAATTGAAAGCTAACAAAAAAAGTATTGAAAGATATGTCAATGACAGATTATTCGACTTCAGCTTGTCATTTGATGACATAGAATGCATCGTGATTGATGAAGTATCACATACAGTCCAAGAAGCTAATAAAATATTGATGTACATTAATGAGATTTTTATAGATCTACCAATCGTTGTTATGTACTCCATTTGTGACAGTGCTCCAATTGCTTCAGATAATATATCGATTGAAAGACATTTTGAGAAAAGATACATATGGTCGTTAACTAGAAGTGAAATTAGAAGTATAGTTAGTTCTTACAATGCATCAAGTAAATATATTGGTTCTGATGATTCTGTAGTTAATAGGCTGACTTTAGACTTTGAGTTTTTAAATATTCCAAGAACTCCACTTAACTGTTTAACATTCTTGAAGATTTATGAATATGATTTTGATGAATCTCCTGTAAATAGAACAGGTATGATTAGTAAAGTTTTGTATTTGCTTTTTAATATTGATGATATACCAAAATATAAGACCAGACCAGATCTTAAAGATTCGGAATATGTTTTAGGGTTTTTCTGCGAAAAAATAATTAGAGAACATAAATTCTATTTTACAAGAGATGAGTTCCTATCAGTTGTAAGTGGGTTTTGTCGAGATTCAGAAATTGATCTAGAAATTGAAGTTATTTTTGATGTGTTAGCTGCAAATAATATTATTGTACAAAGATTAAATGATTTCTGTTTCAAATTTTCTTATTGGGTTTTTTACTTTGCTGCTCATAGAATGCATCAAGATTCAGATTTCTGTAATTTTATTTTTAATGATATGCAATATGCCTCTTATCCGGAAATAATTGAATATTATACAGGAATTGATCGAAGACGTGATGAAGCGATAGGGAAATTATGTACTGATATTAAAACCATTCGAGAGCTTGTTGAGGAAAAGTGTCAATTTCCTGATGATTTTGATATATATAGTTCAATGCGTTGGGAGCCATCTTTGGAATCATTAGAAGAAGTTAAAGAGATGATGACTCTCGGAGCTATGAACTCTAGTCTTCCTGATGAAATAAAAGACAGCTATGCGGATAAGCAGTATAATAATATTAGACCTTTAAGCCAAGATGTTCATAAAGTTCTAGAAGAGTATTCTTTGCTACGTTTGCTTAAAACACTTCAATCTGCATCAAAAGCTTTGAGAAATAGTGATTATGTTAAGCCTGAATTAAAACATGCTCTATTGGATGAGATTTTGGTTAGTTGGGATTTAGTAGCCAAATTTCTAGTTATGATCGCTCCGGCTTTAGCTAAATCAAGAAGAGTGACAGTAGGTGGTGCTAGCTTTGTTTTAGAGTCAGGTTTCGATGGCTCATTTGAAGATGTACTAAGTTCTCTATTGCCAAATATACCTGTAAATGTTATCGGATGGTTTCAGGATGATGTTTTCTCAAAGAAAATGGGTACATTGATTTATAAAAATGCTTCTAACAAAACTAACAGTATGGCGCTTTACTACATTGCATTATTATTAATTAGTAAACGTCCAGACGGATGGGGTGAGTATTTAAAAAATTATATTACCAATTTAAATAAGAACTCATTTTATTTATATAGTTTATTTAGAGAACTTACAGGATTATATAAATATGGATTTATTGACCGAAAAGAATTAGAAGAAGTTGGTTGCATGATAAAAGCAACTATCGCCAAACATAATGGTGTTAAATCGCTAGGTGTTAAAGCAATTAATAAAGTCCCTGATAGTATGCTACCTGAACGCATAGAAACTTAAATTTCATTTTTGCCTAACCTTCAACCGATTTTTATTATCTCGATTGGCGATCACTTGTGCTTGATCGTCAATCTCACCGAGGCTTTTGGCTAAACGGTCATACAGCACAACATTGACGGTGGCGGCGAGGTTCATACAGCCGTGGGTGGGCACGTAAACCACATGATGCGCTTGATCAACCACCTCTTGCGGCAGCGAACCATCTTCGGGGCCAAACAGATAAATCGCTTGTTCTGGATGGGTAAAGTGAGGCAGCGCAGTTGCACCTACCGCCAGCTCGACACAGACGATTTTGACTTCACTATCCAATCCCGCAGTGAGATCGTCCATCTCGACCAATCCAATACGTTCATGGCTATTTTGAGTATCGGTCTGAAATTTCACGGCGCGAGCATAACGCGTACCGTTGTAACGCACTTGAGTGGCGTTGTAGCAGCCAGCGGCACGCATTACTGCGCCGACGTTGGTTGGGCTTTTCGGGTTGTGCAATCCAATAATTACGGTGGAAGAGGTGATCATTGCGGTGGTTCTACTTCTGTGTTGCTTTGATTTGAGCTTGGCTCACGAGTGGCGCGATTGTCGCTCTAACACGAGAGAAAAGCCAGTTGATCGCTCCATCTGAGCATTGACTCAGGAGAATTCATTAAGCAATCGATTGCTAATTTTGCTTTTGTTCGGTGGCGATAAATGGCTCAATCAGAGTAAATCGTGCGCAAACGATTGATCGTATGAATATTTGTGGGAGCAAGGTCACTAAAATCATTATTACAAATTGTTGATAATGGTTATCAATTGCATCAGTATTCGTGCTTTATTTTTGACAAGGATCAAATTATGCAGTTGAAACCTTTGTTCACTCTTCTTCCTGTCGTTTTGAGTAGTGTCGTTCAAGCACAAGAGAATACCGAGCAAGCCGTCGATGAAACCGTTACGGTTCATGGTCAATCGATTCCCACCGATCAACGTACTCGTTCTGATTTAGATAAAGTGCGCAGTATTGCCAACGCGGATATTTTTTCCGGCATCACGAGTGTGCAGAGTAATAACATGCACAATGAAGCGGGGGCATTGGATATTGGCATCCGTGGTGTGCAGGGCGAGGGGCGTGTGCCGATCTTTATTGATGGGAGTTTGCAGTCCACTCATACCTCTCGTGGCTATCAAGGGGTGAGTGATCGCACTTATATTGATACCGATTTGCTCAGTTCATTGACCGTCAATAAAGGGGCAACGATTGAGAGTTCACCTTATGCCAGTGGCGCGGTGGGCGGTGTGGTGAATGCCACGACCTTGGGTATCAAAGACATCATCAAAGATGATCAAGCCTTCGGTGTGGTACTGAAAGCACGCGCCAATAACCACAATCGGACGCCTGATGTTTCGAGTGATTACTCGGAACAAGGCCAATACGCGCTTGATGAGCGAGGTGAGCATTCTGCATTTAAACACGGTTCACTTATGCTTGGATTGGGCTATCAGGCCGAATCATTCAATACGGTACTGGCGTACAGTAAGCGTTCAAAAGGCAATCACTTCGCTGGCAAGAAAGGTTATGAGGAGTATCAAGAGCCTGTTGTTGGGCAAGGGCAAGAAGTCGTCAATACCAGTTTTGAGAGTGACTCTTGGCTGTTCAAACTCGCGAGCGACACTGGCACGGCACACAATGCCGATTTTAATTACCGTCACCATGCGCAAAAAGCGGGTGAAGTGCTGATGGCGTATTGGTACAAATCTTCAGAAGATTGGGAAGGGAACCCATACCCCGATGGCAAAGACAGAATGCCGCAGTGGGGGCTAGGAACCGCCAAAGTGAATACCTACAGCGCCAATTACTATTACCAACCGGATCATCCTTGGCTCAATTTGAATGCTAACTTTTGGTACACCGAGGCTGATCTGGCGCAATACAATGGGCTTTGGGCGCTAGGAACCAACGCGGAGCAATATTTTCATGCATATCACAATGATCGCTCTGGTTTGAGTCTGACCAATGAAACCTTACTGACTCAGTGGCCAGTCAGGCTGAATTATGGTTTGGCTCAGCAGAATGAGCGTTTATCTCCCGAAGAAGATGGGCAAACCCGCTTTACCAAGACGGTGACTTCCCGCCACGGAAAACGCACGGCGCAGAACCTGTTTGCAAATGCGGATATCGATTACTCGCCGTTGAGAGTTCAGCTTGGCCTCAATCTGCACAATGCCAAGTCAACCGATTATCAAACCAAGCAGCAGTTAGACTACAAGGAGAAGCTCGATCTGCTCAGTGAGTTCACCTACGCCTTAACACCTAGCACTCAGCTGTTTTTGAAATCCTCACGCACTTATCGTATGCCGAGCTTGTATGAAACAACGCTATCAAATGAGGTGTTCAGCTATAACCCATACAACCCGATCAAACCGGAACAAGCGTGGAACAATGAGGTTGGCGTGCAATTTATGGCGTCGGACAGTGTGCTGCAGGATGATCGTTTGAATCTGTCGGTGTCCTATTTCCGCAACAGTATTAAAGACTTCATTTCAGGTGGACGATTGGCGAAAACCCCGGGTATGTCTGAATGGCAGGCGAACTTTACCTTCACCAATTATGATAAGTTGCAACTCTCTGGTTGGGAGTTGGGGGCTCATTACCAATATGCTTGGTTGTACACCCACTTCGCGGCGACCTTGTACAGCGAGACAAAGATTTGTTCCGTTCAACAAGCGCAATACGCGGAGAGTGATACCTGTAATTCGCTCGGATTTGCATGGGGATTAACCCCAACGCGTATTCCGCCAAAACAGAATTTGTACCTGAATGTGGGTACGAAATTCTTTAACGATACGCTCGATTCTGGGGTGAAAGTTTCTTATCACTCAGGCAAATCAAACCCTAGTGATTGGTTGGCGGGCACGGCGGCCAATCCGATCCTTGAAATTCCGTCCGATTACACGATTGATCTCTATTCACAGTACGAGTTGAATGCCAACACCCAGCTGTTCTTTGCGGTCAACAACGTGACCGATCGTTATCAAGTGCGTCCGGGGTCTGTGGTCAGCATGCCGGATCCGGGGCGAACCATTACGCTCGGATTTGAAATCTCTTATTAAGCGAATCGTTTAAGTCTCGTGCTATAAAAC
>NZ_WPDC01000094.1:0-12463 GCF_035615595.1 Vibrio sp. R-1
GTTACGCAAAAATCACGTGTTCGAAACGCTTTGCAAAGTGAATCATTTAGTCATCGACAAAACGGGCACCCTCACCCATGGCAATATTGAAATTAGCACTGTCGAAACACTGGATTCATTAACGAAAGAATCTTGTCTGGCGATAGCGGCTGAACTTGAGAGCCATGCCAACCACCCAATAGCCAAAGCCTTTCGTCCTTATAAGGCAGAAAATGTCACGGTGAGCGAAGTAAGAAATATCATCGGAAGCGGGATGGAAGGTGTCTTTGCAGGACAAAAAGTCAAAATTGGCAGCGCAGAATTTGTGTTAGGCAATCCACTAGATTCCGCACACAATTGTGTTTTCTTATCGCTGGATGGACGACATGTTGCCACCTTCCACTACCGAGATCCAATTCGTAAAGAAGCTAAAGCGTTTATAGAGAAATTCCATGCTGCAGGAATCAAAATCACTTTATTGACAGGAGACTCACAAACCAATGCCCAAAGCGTTGCTAATGAGATGCAAATCGATAAGGTAGTCGCCCAGGCGAAGCCCGAAGACAAGCTTACCTATCTACGAGAATTGAATAAAACCGACGTGACTATGATGGTTGGTGATGGTATTAACGATGCTCCAACACTAGCTGGTGCTCATATTTCTGTTGCGATGGGCGGAGGTACAGATGTCGCTAAAGCCTCAGCAGATATGGTACTCATTGGTGATCGCTTAGATAAATTGCTTGAGGCAAGAGAGCTCGCGCTGAAAACGCGTAAAATCATTCGCGAAAACCTTGCTTGGTCGTTGGGTTACAACTTACTGATTTTACCTCTTGCCGTGGCAGGATTAGTCGCGCCCTATATTGCAGTGGTAGGGATGTCGGGAAGTTCGATTATTGTCGTGACCAACTCACTTCGTCTGCTGAAAAAGCAAGGGAGATAACCGGTGGAAAGCTTATATTTGCTCATCCCAATTGCGATTGTGTTAGTTTGTGTCGCGGTCGGTATTTTTTTGTGGGCAGTCAAAAGTGAGCAATTTGAAGATCTTGAGCGCCAAGGCCACAACATCTTATTTGAAGATGAAGAGAGCCAAGATAAGGATAAACGGTGAGTCCTGATTATTTGGGGGCTTGGGTGGTAGGCCTGCTGGGAGCGGGTCATTGTTTGGGCATGTGCGGCGGCATTAGCGCTTTGCTCACCCTTGAACCGTCTAAAAGCTCACCAGCACTGCTACTTTATTACAATCTAGGTCGCCTGCTGAGCTACGCCTTAATTGGCGGCATTGTCGGTGGCATCACCGCTTCACTGACAGAGCTCATTGATGTTCAATCCGCCTTAGTGTGGCTTCGAATTTTCGCAGCTGTGTTGATGATTGTATTAGGCCTTTACATCGGACGCTGGTGGTTTGGACTACTGTGGCTTGAAAAAGTCGGTCAGAAAATCTGGCCATGGATTTCACCGCTAGGCAAAACTCTTTTGCCGCTAAAAAAACAGTGGCATGCACTACCCTTCGGCCTTGTGTGGGGCTGGCTTCCTTGTGGTTTAGTCTACTCTATGTTGACTTGGTCTGCCGTGGCAGGCAGTTTCTCACAAGGGGCACTTATTATGTTGTCATTTGGGTTTGGCACCCTACCCGCCATGCTAGCCAGTGGCTGGGGAGCCAATAAATTAATGCATTGGCAAAATTCGCATTTATTTCGTCAATGTGCGGCAATACTGGTGATTGGGTATGGGCTATTCACTGCCTACGATGCCGTAAAGCTGATGATTAATCTGGGTTAATGGTTTAGAGGTCGCTGATGTATTTTAACTACCCTTTAGGGTTAAGCGATGCTAAAATATTGACGTACATCAATTAGTGAAAGGTTGTTATGATTTCTGAAAAGCCTGCTGCGAAGCGCATTCAATCGGGTGGTTGTGCTATTCACTGTCAAGATTGCAGTATTAGCCAACTCTGTATCCCTTTTACCTTGAATGAGTCTGAGCTTGATCAGCTTGACCAGATCATTGAGCGTAAAAAACCGATCCAGAAAGGTCAGGAGCTGTTTAAAGCGGGTGACGAACTGAGATCTTTATACGCAATTCGTTCTGGTACGATTAAAAGCTACACCATCACTGAGCAAGGTGATGAGCAGATCACAGCCTTTCATCTGGCTGGTGATTTAGTTGGTTTTGATGCAATTACTGGAGATCAGCACCCAAGCTTTGCTCAAGCGCTTGAGACCTCCATGGTTTGTGAAATCCCGTATGAAATCTTGGATGACCTGTCTGGCAAAATGCCGAAACTGCGTCAACAAATCATGCGTTTAATGAGTAACGAAATTAAAGGCGATCAGGAGATGATCCTGCTGCTTTCAAAGAAGAACGCTGAAGAACGTTTAGCGGCCTTCTTGTACAACCTTTCTACTCGTTTCTCTCAACGCGGTTTTAGCCCAAGAGAGTTTCGTCTCACCATGACACGTGGTGATATTGGTAACTACCTAGGTCTTACTGTTGAAACCATCAGCCGCTTGCTCGGTCGTTTCCAAAAATCAGAAATCCTAAGTGTTAAAGGCAAATACATCACTATTCTCAACCATGCAGAATTGATGGAATTGGCTGGCGTCTCTAAAGAATCTAAATAACTTCAATGATGTAGCTCTTAATGAGCTACATCATATTTCTTCCAAATACCTCTTCTTTTTACTAAAACTCTGCTCATAACTAAGCTAAAGTGAAGCTAACAAACCTCCTCACTGAACAAGGAGTTTCTCATGAGCATTTACAGTAAAATTCTTGTCGTGGCTGATATCAACCATGATGAACAACCTGCTTTGGCTCGGGCAATGCAACTGGCGCAAAAAAGCACCTCCGTCAGCCATATCACTTTCTTCCTATCGATTTACGATTTTTCTTATGACATGACCTCCATGCTTTCTCTCGAAGAGCGTGATGCCATGCGCAAGGGGGTGATCCATCAACGAGAACAGTGGATGCGCTCCATTGCAGAGCCTTATCTAGATAAATCCGTTCAGTTTGACATTAAGGTGGTGTGGCACAACCGCCCTTACGAAGCGATTATTGGTGAAATATTTGCGGGTGAACACGATATCCTGATCAAAGCGACCCGCAAACACGACATGCTAGAGTCCGTTATTTTCACTCCAACCGATTGGCACTTGATGCGTAAGTGTCCGACACCGGTCTTGTTAGTCAAAAATGCTGACTGGCCAGAAAATGCCAATATCATTGCCTCTGTGCATGTTGGCTCTGAGCTAGATACCCATATTGATTTGAATGATCGTATGGTCGAACAGCTCCTTAATTTGAGCAAACGCTTAGGAGCGAGTCCTTATCTTGTCAACGCTTATCCAGTCACTCCAGCCAACATTACTATTGAGCTGCCGGAGTTTGATCCAACCACCTATACCGATGCGGTTCGAGGACATCACCTTACGGCGATGAAGGCTCTTCGCCAAAAACATGGTTTAAGTGAAGAGCAAACGCTTGTCCAACAAGGATTGCCCGAAGATGTGATCCCAGAAGCGGCCAAACAGCTTAATGCAGCCATGGTGATTCTGGGCACGACAGGTAGAACGGGACTTTCGGCGGTATTTATCGGCAACACTGCAGAACATGTCATCGATAAAATTAACTGTGATGTGCTTGCCCTCAAACCCAATGGCTACGTAAGCCCTCTCGATCCACAGACAGCCATTTAACCCTCCCCAACAGTCCCTGCCATATGGCAGGGATTTTTTATCTCTTCACACTATAGATCTGGCATCTCTGCTATTTATCCGTATCATACGCACTTCATTTTGTTCTGAGATTTAAGATAGCAAGCAATGACAGCGCAAACTCAAGAGTTGACCAAAGCTCAACAATACAATTTCAATAAGTTGCAAAAACGTATTCGTCGCAATACTGGTCAAGCAATTGCAGACTTTAATATGATCGAAGATGGCGACCGGATTATGGTATGTCTATCTGGCGGTAAAGACAGCTTTACCATGCTGGATATTTTGATGAGCCTGCAGAAAAGTGCGCCTATCTCTTTTGAATTGGTTGCTGTCAATCTCGATCAAAAACAACCGGGATTTCCTGAGCATGTCTTGCCTGAATACCTAGAGAGTTTGGGGGTTGAGTACAAGATCGTAGAAGAAGACACCTACTCCATCGTGCAAGATAAAGTGCCTGAAGGCAAAACTACCTGCGCACTCTGCTCTCGTCTGCGTCGCGGTATCTTATACCGTACCGCCAAAGAGTTAGGAGCAACCAAAATTGCTTTGGGTCACCATCGTGATGACATCTTAGAAACTCTGTTCTTGAATATGTTCTACGGCGGCAAAATGAAAGGCATGCCACCTAAGCTAGTATCAGACAACGGCGAACATGTGGTTATTCGCCCGTTGGCCTACTGCCGCGAGAAAGACATCATCAAATATTCAGATATGCGCGGCTACCCGATCATTCCATGTAACTTGTGTGGGTCACAGCCTAACTTACAGCGCCAAGCGGTAAAACAGATGCTTAATGACTGGGATAAGCGCTTCCCTGGCCGTATTGAAACCATGTTTAGATCCATGCAAAACGTGGTGCCAAGCCACCTTGCAGACTTCTCTTTGTTCGATTTTAAATCGATTGATAAAAACTCTGGCGTCATTAATGGTGGTGATATTGGCTTTGATAAAGAAGAAATTGCACCGCAAGTCGTGGAAGATGAAGACTTAGTGATGGAGTTTGACCCATCACTCCAGTTAAATGTCACCAATATCTAGGTGGCTTCAAAAGCATAAAAACAAACAAAGGCTGTCTACTGACAGCCTTTGTTTTATGTCTTTCAATCGCTAAAGCTTACTTTTTTGCAGAAGGTAAGTAAGGTAAAACTCGCAAAGCTGGAGCCGGCAGTTGCATCCACCCTTCTTTACCAATTTGCGTTAGCGCTACTTGCGCCTTGTGATCCACAATCGCAATGGATTGACCATTACTGAACGTAATCATGCCCTCTGTCTCTGGGGCGAATTCTAAGGTAACGCCTTCAACCGCGGGCGTAAACCAACTGGCGAACATGCCGCCAAGCTGTTCAAGCATTACCTGCATCTGCGGCAACAAGACCTCAACTTCCTGATAAGTCACCTTACCCTCAAACGACTTTTTCGCCATCACCACCATAGAATAATCACAGCGTTTATCTTGCGGTGTATTCACAAAAACCAGTGGATTCGCCTGTCTCAGATTGTTATCGAGTGGGATCACCAGCTCATTACTAGGGCCAATGGGTAACTCTTCGTAGTGTTCTTCCTTTTCCATCCACGCTTTTTCTATCACGCAGTTTTGTTTACTCTGTGCATCAACAAAGAAAATCCCCATTTTTACATCAGGATGATCTTCTTTTGTGTTGCTTTTCATTTGAGAGAACAACTTGCTGTAGGTAAACATATATTGCTGCGCCAAAGCTGGAGCACTTAGGCTTAAAAACAAAGGGGCAAGTAGGAGGTAAGATTTTGATTTCATTCTAATTATCGTTCCAATATTCTTGATTCGCTAACATCATGGCTTGTAAATCACGCACATAGGCTTCACCACGCTCGGAATATTTTAAAAGGCCATTACTCATCGCTTTAGCACTTTCATCACTGTTGGGGTTGATTTTCTGCTGGCGAAGCTGAAAGCGTATTTCACGTAATTCTCGATAAGCCGGATTACGATTGACATTCATAAAATAGCTCTGAATTGAGTCTTGAACGCTGTCAAATTTAGCCACTTCATGGAACGCTCCTTCTGCTCTCGCTAAGGGTACTAAGCCACATCCCGCGCTATAACACCATTGGCCAAAATAGTTGTTGGCTTCTTTGGCAAATCTTGAGGTTCCCCATGCCGATTCATTCGCAGCTTGAGTTAAGACTAAGGCTTCAGGTATTACATCGACGCGATGAAACATTTCCTGTAACCAAGCGTTATCAACGTTGTTTTCTGTCAGTGCCACAGAATACGCAGTAGCCAAATGTTGTGCTTGTGCCAGATTGTGAGATGAGAGCTGACCGTCGGCAAAATCCTTTTTTATTCGCTTCAACAGTGTTCGTTCTTGAAGAATCCGCGAATTTTCATACCTCACACCGGGGTTTAAGTAGTTAAAAAAAGCCTCTTTCCGCTCAGCAATGTCGTGGATTGCAGAGAAATCAGGGGCTGCACCGACCACTTCTCCTCTGAGCAAAGGTAACTTGAACTTCTTCGGTTTCTCAAATCGATACACGCCAAACATGGCGATGAAGACAATGATTAACCAAACCAGGGTAATGGCTATTCGCTTATGCATCAAAAATTCCAGAAGAGTTGTTGCTATCAGGTTGGTCAGGCTGAGCTTGATCCGTTGCGATGATTTTCAAGCGAATGCCAAACATGTTGCGATAAATAATGCCTTTAACATGAAAGAAGAAAGGCAAGAACAACACTAGACCAATACCGTACAGAAGTACGGCCATCATGAACAGCACCATCAAGATCGAATAGATAGCGATTAACGGGAAAATCTTTTTATTCACTGCTCGCAATGACAATAACAAAGATTGCATAGGTGGGACTTTCTTTTCACAAATCAATAGTAATGAGTTACTGAAAGCCACAGAGAGATACATAGAAAGGAATGGCAAAATCATCCCTGCCACACCTTGTAACAATAAACTGAACAGAGTGGCGAGGATAACAGGGATCGTAAACTGTAATCCTTTCGTGATATGCCGAGTTTGGGTTTTTAGCCCTGCCGCGTGACTCATCGCCATTAAACTGATGCCTGCATAAATCGGCGCGCTGATCACTTCATAGCTAAAGTTAGCAATAAACATGGCTTGTACTAGGCCTTCGGGCAGCGCACCGCCCTCCTGAAACACAGACAGAATCACGGAGAGATCGCCGATCTGCAATTTGAACGCAAAATAAAAAATCGCCAACTGCACCAAAATCAGCGCAAAAATGGCAGGCGTGAAATTAATAAAGTGCTTGACTGTAATACCCCAAGCTTCCTTGAGTACATCACCCACTTTTAATTCATAACTTCCCGATAGCGCTTTCTCTACCGAGCCGCCAAGATTGAACTCTCTTTCGATATCGTTATTCATAAAATGCCCTAGTTCGGTCGAATGCGCGGATAACGTCACGCTTCAACGTGAAAATTGTGTTCATTATACTGAAATGCTGCTCAGGCTAAAATCTGATTACCAATATCATCTTGCTTTATTGTCGATATGATTGATAATTAACCGCTTGATAGCATTAAGAGTTAAGCAAAATCAGTATGCTAGACAAACTCTATTCAAACTGGCAAAAATTTTTCTGTTTCAAGGTGAGAAAAAGACTTTGAAATCGTGCTCTTGGTGTTTATGATGCGCCCCTTATTTTTGTTTAACTACAGGTCCAACAAGTAGGATTTTCTACAGGCCGAGGTGGGAGAAATACAGACGTTGAACGAACAACATTCAGTAGGAAAGCCAGTCATTCGTTTATCTGGCATTAGCAAAAGTTTCGATGGTAAGGAAATCATTGGTAACCTAAATCTTGATGTGAATCATGGCGAGTTCTTAACCATCCTAGGTCCATCGGGCTGTGGTAAAACGACGGTGTTAAGAATGATTGCTGGTTTTGAAACTGCAGATCAAGGTCAGATTCTGCTAGATGATCAAGACGTTACTCAAGTTCCTGCTGAACAACGACACGTCAATACGGTCTTCCAAAGCTATGCTCTATTCCCTCACATGACAGTGTTCGAAAACGTCGCTTTTGGTTTGCGCATGCAAAAAGTCCCTCAAAGCGAAATCGAACCTCGTGTTATGGAAGCACTACGCATGGTGCGCCTTGCCGAAATGGCACAGCGTAAACCGCATCAACTTTCTGGTGGCCAGCAGCAGCGTATCGCTATTGCGCGCGCAGTGGTTAACAAACCTAAAGTACTGCTACTTGACGAATCGCTCTCCGCTTTGGATTACAAATTGCGTAAACAAATGCAGAGCGAGCTCAAACAGCTACAACGTCAATTAGGCATTACCTTTATCTTCGTTACTCACGATCAAGAAGAAGCGCTGTCTATGTCAGATCGCATCATCGTTATGCGTTCAGGCAAAATTGAACAAGACGGCTCTCCTCGTGAAATCTACGAAGATCCAAAAAATCTCTTTGTTGCTCGTTTTATCGGCGAAATCAACGTCTTCCAAGCAACGACTATCGATCGTATCGACGAAAAACGCATCCGCGTTGACATCGAAGGTATCGAGTCGATTGTTTACTATGAAGATGAAGTGAAGGCTGGTGACAAGCTGCAAGTGCTCCTCCGTCCTGAAGACTTACGTATCGAAGAAATCAAAGAGTCAGAAGAAAAAGGCATTGTGGGTCACGTGACTGACCGTACCTACAAAGGCATGACTCTGGAATCAGTGGTAGAACTGGAATCCGGTATGTGTGTGATGGTTAGCGAATTCTTTAACGAAGATGATCCAGATGTTGATCACTCTATCGGACAGAAAGTTGCCGTCACTTGGGTTGAAAGCTGGGAGGTAGTCCTCAATGATGAGCAAAAAGCTTAATCTACAAAATGCGATTGTTACCTTAATCGTAGGTTGGTTAGTGCTGTTTGTACTGATCCCCAACCTAATGATTATTGGTACCAGTTTTCTGACTCGTGATGAAGCGAACCTGATTAAGTTTGCATTCACCTTTGAAAACTACACGCGTCTGCTTGATCCACTATACGGAAAAGTGATGCTGCACTCGTTCTACATGGCGATTGTTGCAACATTAATCTGTCTAGTGATTGGCTATCCTTTTGCGTACATAGTGGCGAAAATGCCTCAAAAATGGCGTCCATTTATGCTGTTTTTGATTATTGTTCCTTTCTGGACCAACTCACTCATCCGCACCTATGGTTTAAAAATCGTACTCGGCACGCAAGGTATCCTTAATCAAGCGCTAATGTCTCTGGGCCTTATTGATGCACCACTGCGCATTATGTTTACCGAAACAGCCGTCATGATCGGTCTGGTTTACATTTTGTTGCCATTTATGATCCTTCCGCTCTATTCGGCTATCGAAAAATTGGATGGCACTTATATTGAAGCGGCGCGCGATCTCGGTGCCAACAAGTTTCAAACTTTGGTTCGCGTGATTTTACCGCTGACTATGCCTGGCATTATTGGTGGTTGTTTGCTGGTTCTGCTCCCAGCCCTCGGTATGTTCTACATCGCTGACCTACTTGGCGGTGCGAAAAACCTACTGATCGGTAACGTGATTAAGAGCCAAGTACTCAACGCCCGTGACTGGCCATTTGGTGCAGCAACCAGTATTGCACTGACTCTGGCCATGGCGATCATGCTGTACGCCTACTATCGTGCAGGTAAACTTTTGAATAAGAAGGTGGAGCTAGACTAATGGGACGTTCAATTAGATTTAGCTTTATGAGTTTGGTGTACTTATTTTTGTACTTACCGATCATCGTTCTGATTGCAAACTCATTTAACGAAAACAAGTTTGGTATCAAATGGGGCGGTTTTACCACCAAGTGGTACCACGCTTTGATGAATAACGACAGCTTAATGCAAGCCGCTTGGCACTCCATCAACGTAGCCGTGTTTTCTGCTACTGCAGCAACCTTGATCGGTAGTTTGACGGCGGTTGCCCTCTTCCGCTACCAATTTAAAGGTAAGAAAGTGGTGAGTGGCATGCTGTTTGTCGTGATGATGTCACCTGATATTGTGATGGCTATTTCGCTGCTTGCTCTATTCTTAGTGATGGGAGCAAAACTGGGCTTCTTCACTCTGTTGATTGCGCACATCACTTTCTGTCTGCCTTTCGTTGTGGTGACGGTTTACACTCGACTCAACGGCTTTGACGTTAAGATGCTTGAAGCAGCAAAAGACCTCGGCGCTGGCGAATGGGTGATTTTAAAGAAAATTATCCTGCCACTGGCGAAACCTGCGGTTGCCGCAGGTTGGTTACTGAGCTTTACCCTATCTCTGGATGATGTGATCATCAGTTCATTTGTGACAGGGCCAACCTACGAAATTCTGCCATTGAAGATATACTCAATGGTGAAAGTGGGTATTTCACCTGAAGTAAACGCACTGGCGACCGTCATGCTTGTGGTTTCTTTGGTACTTGTTGTCGCTTCACAGTTGTTAGCAAGAGAAAAAGTGAAGTAAAATCCACGTCCGTTTGGAAACACGCGAAACAGAATGACGGAAGTCATTCTGTTTTTCTTTGCAACGCCCAAAAGGGCAACGTTTAGTTTGGAGCTAACGTCGATGAAAAAACTGGCTACTCTTTTAGCAGGTAGCGCATGTGCGCTTTCTCTGTTGTCTGGCACAGCGGCAGCGGAAGATAAGGAACTGGTGTTTATGAACTGGGGACCGTATATCAATAGCGGCATCCTAGAACAGTTCACCAAGGAAACGGGAATCAAAGTGATTTACTCAACTTATGAGTCAAATGAAACTTTGTATGCAAAACTCAAAACGCACAATCAAGGTTATGATCTGGTAGTTCCTTCTACCTACTTCGTGGCAAAAATGCGTGATGAAGGGATGCTGCAAAAAATTGACAAATCTAAGCTGAGCAACTTCAAAAACCTAGATTCCAACTACCTAGATAAACCTTATGACCCAAACAACGACTACTCAATTCCACACGTTGTAGCAATTACCGGTCTCGCGGTTAATACCGACATGTATGATCCTAATGACTTCCAAAGCTGGGGCGACCTATGGAAGCCTGAGCTAAAAGGTCAACTGATGTTGATGGATGATACGCGTGAAGTATTCCATATCGCTCTGCGTAAACTGGGTTACTCAGGTAACTCAACGGACGACAAGCAGATTGATGAAGCGTATGCAGAGCTACAAAAGCTGATGCCAAACGTACTGGTTTTCAACTCTGATAACCCTGCAGCTCCTTACCTTTCAGGTGAAGTAGGTCTTGGTATGCTGTGGAACGGCTCAGCAGCAGCGGCGCAGAAAGAAGGTTTACCAATCAAGCTAGTCTTCCCGAAAGAAGGCGGTATCGGTTGGGTTGATAACTTCGCCATCTCATCTGGTGCCAAAAACGTCGATGCAGCACACAAGATGATCGATTTCTTGTTACGTCCTGAAATTGCAGAGCAAATTTCACGCGACACAGGTTATCTGACTGGTGTTAAAGCCTCAAACGACAAATTCCAAGATGTCGCGCCACTGTTCCCATCTCAAGAAGATCTGGACCGTGTTGAGTGGCAATCTGCCGTTGGCGATAAGACAGTAAAGTACGAAGAGTACTTCATGAAGTTGAAAGCTGGCCAATAAGGTCTAAGAAAAGCATCAAATAGGCAGCCATTGCTGCCTATTTTTTTTTTATCTTGTTATACTCCCCTCTCCAACGCCTAGTTAGGTTCTTTCTATACACTATGGGAACGTAATGAAAAATAAACTGTTTGCGAGTGCTCTGTGCGCAGCAGCATTGTTCACCACCAATGCAATGGCTAAAGACCAAGAACTTTATTTCTACAACTGGTCTGAATATATCCCGAGCGAAGTCCTAGAAGACTTTACCAAAGAAACCGGAATCAAGGTTATCTACTCTACCTACGAATCCAATGAAAGCATGTATGCCAAGCTCAAAACGCAAGGCGCTGGTTATGATCTTGTGGTTCCTTCCACTTATTTTGTCTCTAAGATGCGCAAAGAAGGCATGCTGCAAGAGATTGACCATTCAAAACTTTCACATTTCAAAGACTTGGATCCAAACTATCTCAATAAGCCTTTTGATCCAGGCAATAAATTCTCTATCCCTTATATCTGGGGAGCGACGGGTATCGGCATTAACACCGATATGCTGGATAAAAAATCACTCAAAAACTGGGGCGATCTGTGGGATGCCAAATGGGCAGGTCAATTAATGCTGATGGATGACGCTCGTGAAGTCTTCCATATCGCCCTGAGTAAGCTGGGATACTCGCCTAACACGACCAATCCCAAAGAGATTAAAGCCGCTTACCGTGAGCTGAAAAAGCTGATGCCAAATGTCTTAGTGTTTAACTCTGACTTCCCAGCCAACCCTTACCTCGCTGGTGAAGTGTCACTAGGTATGTTATGGAATGGCTCAGCGTATATGGCCCGTCAAGAAGGCGCACCAATCCAGATTATCTGGCCTGAAAAAGGCACCATTTTTTGGATGGACAGCATCTCAATTCCTGCCGGAGCCAAAAATATCGAGGCCGCCCACAAGATGATTGACTTCTTACTGCGTCCAGAAAATGCTGCAAAAATCGCCTTAGAAATCGGCTATCCAACACCCGTCAAAACCGCGCATGACCTACTGCCCAAAGAGTTTGCGAATGACCCAAGTATCTACCCACCACAATCAGTGATAGACAATGGCGAGTGGCAAGATGAAGTGGGAGAGGCTAGCGTGCTTTACGATGAGTATTTCCAAAAGCTAAAAGTGAACGATTAAGCCTTTTCTATCTCCCATTAAAAAGCCACCGACG
>NZ_WPDC01000095.1:0-11764 GCF_035615595.1 Vibrio sp. R-1
CATGATGGGCACGGCCGCTGTGGCGATTGCCTCTGCCGCCGCCGTTCCGGGCACGCTGGTCAATTTGGCTGCCGGGGGCGGTGAGCGTACGTCAGTCACTTTTGGTCATCCCTCCGGCACGTTAAAAGTCGGAGCGAAAGCCAAGCAAGGTGAACAAGGCTGGCAAATAGAGCGCGCGATCATGAGTCGCAGCGCCAGAATTCTAATGGAAGGATGGGTACGCGTTCCCGCAAATTACGCTGCCCTCAGTGAGAGCAAGGAGTAATGCGATGTCTGCCTATCAAGAGCAATATCAATGGGCGAAAGAGCAGCCCGAAGCCTTCTGGCGTAAACAAGCGCAGCAGATCGACTGGTTTCAACCGCCGCAAACCATTTTGGCCAATGACGAACATGGTATCGAACGTTGGTTTCCCGATGGTGTGCTCAATACGTGTTGGTTAGCACTCGACTATCATTGTGAACAAGGCCGTGGTGATCACACGGCGCTGATTTACGACTCACCCGTGACGGGCAAAAAGCAGCGCTACAGTTACTCGGCACTGCGTGACAGTGTCGCGAAAATTGCAGGCATGCTGGCTGCACAAGGGGTGAGCAAAGGGGATCGCGTTATCATCTATATGCCGATGATCCCAGAAGCGGCGATGGCGATGCTGGCTTGTGCGCGCTTGGGCGCGATTCACTCGGTGGTGTTTGGCGGCTTTGCACCCAATGAACTGGCGGTACGGATTGAAGATGCGGAGCCGAAAGTGATCATGACCGCCTCATGCGGCGTGGAAATCAATAAGGTGATTCCCTACAAGCCCATGGTCGATAAAGCCATTATGGATAGCCGCTGGAAACCTGAAAAAGTCTTGGTTTATCAGCGCAGCGAATGCCGTGCCGAGCTCACTCATGCACGCGATTTGGAATGGAATACGGTCGTGCAATCGGCCACGCCACACAGTTGTGTGCCTGTGCTCGCCACCGAACCGCTGTATATCCTTTACACCTCAGGCACCACAGGCAAACCGAAAGGGGTGGTGCGCGATAATGGCGGCCATGCGGTTGCGCTCAAGTATTCAATGCAGATTATCTACAACATGCCGCAAGACGGGGTGTTTTGGGCAGCTTCGGATGTGGGCTGGGTCGTAGGGCACTCCTACATTGTGTATGCGCCGCTCATTCACGGCTGCACCACACTTTTGTATGAAGGCAAACCGGTACGCACACCCGATCCCGGCGCGTTTTGGCGAGTGTGTCAGGAATACCAAGTGACTGCGCTTTTTTCTGCGCCGACCGCGTTTCGTGCCATCAAAAAAGAAGATCCAAATGGCGATTATTTAAAACAGTACGATTTGTCGGCGTTAACCACTATTTTTATGGCCGGAGAGCGGCTTGACCCGCCGACCTTGGAATGGGTACAAAGCAAAACAGGCAAGCCAGTGATTGATCACTGGTGGCAAACAGAAACGGGGTGGGCGATTGCTGGAAATCCCACCGGTCTTGAATCTATGCCCATCAAAGCGGGCTCGGCAACCAAACCGATCCCCGGTTATCAGGTGGAGATTCTTAATGAGCTTGGCGAAAACATGCCCGCCAATCAGCAAGGTTTTGTCGCACTGAAACGGCCACTGCCACCAAGTTGCCTGCCGACCGTGTGGCGTAACCATGACCGTTTTGAGTCGGGCTATCTGGCGCAATTCCCCGGTTATTATGTATCCGGTGATGGCGGTTATCTTGATGACGACGGGTATCTCTTCATCATGGGACGCATTGATGATGTGATCAACGTTGCCGGGCATCGACTATCGACAGGCGAGATGGAAGAGATTGTCGGCGCGCATCCGGCTGTGGCGGAATGTGCGGTGATTGGCGTCCACGACGAGCTGAAAGGGCAGTTGCCACTGGGTTTAGTGGTGCTCAAAGATGGAGTGAAGATTGATGCGCAAACGCTGGAGCAAGAGCTGGTCGCCAGTGTGCGCAATCAAATTGGTGCGGTGGCTTGCTTTAAGCATGCCATAGTGGTCGAACGCTTACCGAAAACGCGATCCGGCAAAATTTTGCGGCGTATCATCCGCCAAATCGCCGATGGTGAGAGTTACACCATTCCGTCGACCATCGACGATCCCATGAGCCTCAATGAGCTGGAAAACCTGTTTCAGCACTGAAAATGCAATGAACAAAACATAAAGTGCTCCTATTGGAGCACTTTTTAATGACTCATCTCATCTCTGTGACACAGATAACAATCTGATTGCACAGAATCCCCACAGCGAAAGCTGATTTTTTTCGGAACTTCATATACAATTTCGCCCCACTATAAATTGATAAAAATCACAAAATGGCCAATATCTCACTCTCTTCGGCAAGCAGTGCAGATTTACAACAACTCAACCAGTTGATGTTTGAGCTGCATGATGAACACCATCAGCAATGCCCTGAACATTTCAAGACCGCGGAAGAGATTGAGCAAGAGAAGAGTATTGCCCGTTATTTGGATGATCCGCAGTGTTTGGTGTATGTCGCCAAACAAGGTGAGCAGGTGGTGGGCTTTATTACGGGCCATTTTTGTGAGCTGGTTTCGACCGTGAGTCAGGCGGTTGCAATGGGAAGTGTCGATGAGCTTTATGTGCTTCCGGCCTTTCGTGGACAAAGGATTGCCAGTCAGCTATGTCATAAATTAGAGCGGGTTTTCAAAGATTACGGGGTAAAACAGATGTTTGTTGAAGTCTGGGACTTTAACCAGTCTGCCCAAGATTTTTATCAGTGTGCTGGTTTCGTTCAGCATATTCACTGGTTGCGTAAACCGCTGGTTTAGGTCAGTTCGTTTTTTTAAAGGAAACAATATTGTTGGCACATGTTCGCGCATTTTGGTTAGTGTTGGGTTTCACATTCTGCATGGGGCTTTCTTTTTCTGCGCTATCTAGCCAAGAAGAAGAGGCGGCTTATCGCGGCGCTTTATGTCTGATCCGTGGTGATAATAAATTGGTAATGACCAAAGAGGTTCTCACCGGAAAGCTTTCATTGCCTGGCGGTACGATTGAAGCGGGTGAAACACCCCAAATGGCGGCTCAGCGTGAAACATGGCAAGAGACTGGCATGGTGGTTTCTGTTGGACGCTTGATTGGCCAGACATCGACCGCGGTAGTCTATGAGTGTGTTAGTGAATCTCAGGTGATCGCTTACTCTTACCAAAATGCTCTAGGTGGATATGAATTGCCGATCTGGTTTGCGCCAGATTATGGAGTGGAAACCGTCTCTGCCATGTTGGTCAATCCGAGACTCATTAAACCAGAACAGTATCGCTATCCGGAGCAGTGGCCCTTTATTGCTGATTTATTCAAATTAAGCCAAGAGCAAGCGGTAGATTATGTGGCAGAGCTCCATAAAGCGGCTCCTCAATTTCAGCAGGTGGAATTAGAGTGGTTAGGGCAATTACAACATGGTGTCGCCCAACTAAAAAAGAGTATGCCTTGGTTACAAAACCTGATCTTAAGCGGGATGATTTTTAATCTTCCCGTGGTCGCTTTGGTTCTGTTTCCTTTGCTCTATTGGCAGCTTGGCAAACCTTATTGTTACAAGATTCTGTTTGCTATGTCGGTCACATCCTTGCTGTGCCTCGTCGCTCAGCAGGGGTTCGCGTTACCAAGACCACATGTTTATCAACCCGCATTAGAGCTGTACCCAAGCTACGGTTTTGCCTTCCCGAATTTGCCTATCGCGCTTTGGAGCTGTTTAGGTGTGCTGCTGTGGCATGTGCAACAAGAGTTCACTCAGCGTTGGGTGATGCGTGTGTGGGGCGGTCTGTTTGCTTGGCTCTCATTTGCTTCTTTTTATTCGGGTAGTGCTTTTCTCAGTGATCTTGCCACTGGTGCCTTAGTGGGAGCCTTGGTCGCTTGGCACATTATTCGCCTCGATTTAAAACCGGGTGTGAATGTCGAGAGCCTACTTTGCTCTAAGTCGGTTTGGTGGGGATTGACCGTCGCTTGCGTGATCCTTGCTATCATCTGGCCGCAACCCATTTTTACGCAATGGCTTGCGTTATTGGTGACGATCTCTGGTCTAGTGACCCTCTTAACCCCAAGCTCTTCAACGCTTTCATTGCGTGGGGTGTTGCTGATGATCGCGCTGTTACTGTTAGCCGATCAGGGAATCTCCTTGTTGATTGAGCCCTTCAATCACAGTTCATTCTATATGTTAGTGGGTGAAACTCTGCGCTATCCCGTGCTGATTTTACTGTTTGTGTTATTGGCTCGCCGCGGCTTAAAAGCTCCGATAGTAAGTTCCACATATTAAAATCAGTTTAAATAAAAACCGGAAGCCATTTGCTTCCGGTTTTTATTGATGACTCAAGTACTTGATTAGGCGGTAGTGTAAGCGCAGACGAATTCGGCAATTTTCACCATATCCGCAATCGCGATGTACTCTTCAGTAGTATGCACTTTAGCCATACCGGTTGAGAGGTTTACCGTAGTTAACCCTTTCGCATTGAAATTATTGGCATCGCTGCCACCACCACTCAGTTTGGTTTTCGGCTCAATACCAATTGTTTCAAAGCTCGCTTTGATCGCTTGGATATGCGCGTTATCTTCTTCCAACTTAAAGGCGTTGTAAGCGCGAGTCGATTCAATCTCAACGGTTGCGCCATGCTTTTCCGCGGCACGTTCAAAAGTTTCAATCATGTGCTGAACTTGCGCTTCGAGCTTGGCATCGTTGAGTGAACGCGCTTCCGCCACGATTTTCAGCTCAGGCATCACAATGTTCGTCGCTTGACCGCCCTGCACAATACCGATGTTAGCCGTGGTTTCTTCGTCAATTCGCAGCAGTTTCATTTGAGTAATTGCATCAGCGGCCACCGCAATGGCGCTGATCCCATCTTCCGGTACCAAACCAGCATGAGCGGGTTTACCTTTGATCAGTGCGACGATTTTTTGCTGGCCCGGTGCTGCACGCACGATAGTGCCGATTGGGCCGCCTGTGTCGAGAACAATCGCTTTCTCTGCTTGCACTTTGCTCATATCAAAATGCTCAGAACCTTTCAGACCGCCTTCTTCATGCACAGTGAAAGCAATCTCAATGGTTTTGTGCGCTTGCTGGCTATCGCGCAGAACACGTACCGCTTCAAGGATCGCGGCAATGCCAGATTTGTCATCGCCACCCAAAATCGTGTTGCCTTTGGAACGGATAATGCCATCTTCAATCACAGGCTCAATGCCGATACCCGGCTTAACCGTATCCATGTGGCAACTCAATAGAATACTGTCATTGAGTGTGCCTTCTAGGCGGGCGTACAGGTTAAAGCCGTTTGACACCTCCGCCGGAACAGGGAGTTTATGTACGGTGAAACCAAGTTCGCCCAGTTGCTCCGCGAGCGTTTCAGCAATCTTTTTTTCATTGCCCGATTCGCTATCGATCTGAATCAGTTGCAGGAAGTGGTCAACAAGGCGTTGGGTATTAATCAGACTCATAGGAATACCTCTTAGGGAACAGAAGTTGTCACCATGCCTGCAATTGACTTGACTGATGATGAGTTAAATCAAAAAAAGCCTGAAAACCAGAGGGAAATAGAAACCAGAGCGTTGCAAGACTTAATGGTGTCAATAGAGAGGTTCCAGCCACGTCTGGCATGAATTGAAAGTAACAATATTGTTACATTGTAAGCCTAACTTTACTCCCCTTAGGCGAGTGTGAATTCATGAAATTTAGACATGAATTTTTAACTATTTATTAATATTCAATGAGTTGTGTTTAAGTTTTGCAGGATTAGGGCAAGGGTTTTTGTGGCGTTGATCTTAGATGTGTTGAATGTAATAAAATTGTTACCCTTTGGTGATTTGGGGTGAGTTAACCCATTTGCAGAGCTGGGATTTTCTTTATGAATTATTTCAGCCATGGTTACTTCAACTCAACACACCAAGGAAACGATGATGATGGATAGCGTAAACCCACTCGGTACAGATGGCTTTGAATTTGTGGAATATACTGCCGCTGATGAGCAGGGCATTGCCAGCCTCAAACACCTCTTCACCTCTCTGGGCTTTGCCGAAATTGCTAAACACCGTTCTAAAGAAGCTTGGCTGTATCGTCAGGGTGACATCAACTTTATTGTCAACGCACAGCCTCGTAGCCAAGCTGAAGCGTTTGCTAAACAGCATGGCCCTTCGGTATGCGGGATGGCGTTTCGCGTGAAAGACGCGGCGATTGCTCTCAAGCATGCGCAGGCCAATGGTGCTGTCGAGTACAAAACTGAGATTGGACCTATGGAGTTAAGCATTCCGGCGGTGATCGGGATTGGCGATAGCTTGCTCTATTTTGTGGATCGTTATGGCGATCGCAGCATCTATGATGTCGATTTTCATTTCTACCCTGATAGCAAAGAGCGCCTTGCCAAAGCGCAAGTGGGGTTGTATGAAATTGACCACCTCACCCACAACGTGAAACGTGGCAACATGAACCTGTGGGCCGGTTTTTATGAGCGGATTGGTAACTTCCGTGAAATTCGCTACTTTGATATTGAGGGTAAACTGACAGGGTTGGTGAGCCGAGCCATGACCGCGCCCTGTGGCAAAATCCGTATTCCGATCAACGAGTCCTCTGACGATAAATCGCAAATCGAAGAGTTTATTCGTGAGTACAAAGGTGAAGGTATCCAGCATATCGCGCTCAGTACCGAGGATATTTACCACACTGTGAAAACCTTGCGTGAACGTGGCATGGACTTTATGCCCACGCCGGATACCTATTACGACAAGGTGAATCAGCGAGTGGTGGGACATCAAGAAGATGTGCAAGCCCTGCGTGACTTACGTATTTTGATTGATGGTGCACCGATGAAAGATGGCATTTTGCTGCAAATCTTCACTCAAACTGTGATTGGGCCTGTGTTCTTTGAAATCATTCAGCGCAAAGGTAATCAAGGATTTGGTGAAGGTAACTTCAAAGCGCTGTTTGAATCGATTGAAGAAGATCAGATCCGCCGTGGAGTATTGACTGATGCATAAATGGATCACTTTTCCGCATCGTGAAGGCACTTGTTCAAGGCAGGCGCATGCGGATTTCCCAGAGCAGGCGATTTACGAACGTGAAGCGGGGCGCAGTGGCTTTTTTGGCCCCGCAGCGCATTTTCATCATCAACATGCACCGACAGGTTGGAGCGAGTGGGAAGGCGAACTGCGTCCACGCGCCTTCAACTTCAATCATGTGGAGGGAATGAATGCTTTGTCTCCTTGGCAAGTGCCCCTGTTACTGCACAACCATGAAGTGAAAGTGCGGGTGTGGAAGCTAGAGCAAGCTATGCCAGCGTTGGCGCGCAATGCCGATGGTGATGAGCTGCTGTTTATCCATCAAGGTAAAGCGGATCTCTATTGTGACTATGGCCATATGGTTGTCAGTGAGGGCGACTATGTGCTGATCCCGCGCTCGACCAACTGGCGTCTAGAGCCGATTGAGCCCTTGTTTATCTTGATGATTGAAAACACCGATGCCGCTTATGCGTTACCCGAAAAAGGCTTAGTCGGCAATCACGCGGTCTTTGACCCTGCGGTGTTGGACGTGCCTTCGATCAATGATCAATTCCGCGCACAATACTCTGAGCAGCAGACGCAAGTACAGGTGAAGCGTCATGAGCAGCTAAGCACCATCACCTTCCCGTTTAATCCTTTGGATGCGGTGGGTTGGCATGGCGATCTCTCTGTCGTGCGCCTCAACTGGCGTGATATTCGCCCGCTGATGTCGCACCGCTACCATCTTCCGCCTTCGGCACATACCACCTTTGTTGGCCAAGGTTTTGTGGTGTGTACTTTTGTCCCTCGTCCCATTGAAAGTGATCCCGGCGCGCTGAAAGTGCCGTTTTATCACAACAATGATGATTATGATGAAGTGCTGTTTTACCACGCTGGCGATTTTTTCAGCCGCGATAATATTGAAGCGGGCATGGTGACCTTCCACCCAGCTGGTTTTACTCACGGCCCCCATCCGAAAGCGTTCCAAGCAGGTTTGGAATATCGCAAAAAATTCACTGATGAAGTGGCGGTCATGATTGATACCCGCCATGCGCTACAGTTTAGTGACGCGGCGCAGCAGGTGGAAAATCGTCAGTATGTTTACAGTTGGCAGAGTAAAAAGGAGTAGGGTGATATGAAGTTAGCGACCCTGAATAATGGTACGCGAGATGGTCAGTTGGTGGTTGTCAGCCGTGACTTAACCCTTTGTGTTGCGGTACCGGAGATTGCCAGTACTTTACAGCAGGCGTTGGATAATTGGGATGCGGTGGTGGCATCGTTGCAAGATGTCTATTTCGCACTGAATGAACGTACTATTACTGCCCGTTTGTTCGACCCAGAGCAATGTTTATCTCCGTTGCCTAGAGCCTATCATTGGGCGGATGGTTCCGCTTACGTTAACCATGTTGAATTGGTGCGCAAAGCGCGTGGCGCAGAAATGCCCGCCAGTTTCTGGACGGATCCTCTGATGTATCAAGGGGGATCAGATACGTTTTTAGCCCCGCGGAGTCCGATCCTGATGGCGGATGAAGCGTGGGGGATCGATTTTGAAGCAGAAGTGGCGGTGGTCACTGCCGATGTGGCGATGGGAAGCTCAGTGCAAGAAGCGGCGCAGGCCATTCGGCTACTGATGCTGGTCAATGATGTGTCACTGCGTGGTTTAATCCCCAACGAACTCGCTAAAGGGTTTGGTTTCTATCAATCCAAACCTTCTTCGGCTTTTTCACCTGTCGCGGTGACTCTGGATGAGCTTGGTGAGGAGTGGGATGGCGCGCGCCTTGCCCTGCCATTACGTACCACCTATAACCACGAACTGTTTGGCTGTCCCAATGCCGGCGTGGATATGACTTTTTCATTCCCAGAGTTAATCGCTCATGCAGCGAAAACACGAGCACTATGTGCGGGCTCGATCATAGGGTCGGGCACCGTTTCCAATAAGCAGGGAACCGATTATGGCAGTGCAATCCGTGAAGGTGGCGTAGGGTATTCATGCATTGCTGAGCTGCGAATGATAGAAACGCTGCGTGATGGTGAGCCTAAAACATCCTTCATGCGCTTTGGTGATACGGTGCGAATTGAGATGCTCAATCCACAGCAACAGAGTATTTTTGGTGCGATTGAGCAACAGGTGATGCAGAACAACAAGGAAATGTGATGAGTTTAATTCTCTATGGTTATTGGCGTTCGTCAGCCGCCTATCGAGTGCGTATTGCCCTCAATATTAAACAGTTGGTTTACGAGTCACGCGCCGTGCATCTTAGCCGTGAGGGAGGGGAGCAGCATCATGCCGAGTTTCATCGCCTCAATCCTAGCGAGTTGATTCCTGTGCTTATCGATGGTGAGCTCTGCTTGAATCAATCGCTGGCGATTATTGAGTATTTGGATGAAACCTATCCCGCCCCCCGTTTGATCCCAGAGCGAGGTGCCGAGCGTTATCAGGTGAAAGCGTTAGCGTTAGACATCGCAGCGGATATCCATCCGCTCAATAACTTGCGGATTTTGCAGTATCTTACCGCAAAGCTTGGTGTGGCCGATGAAGAAAAAAATCGTTGGTATCGCCACTGGATTGATAAAGGTTTTCAAGGTTTGGAAGAGAAATTGCGCTATACGGCAGGGGAATATTGTGTGGGTAATCGCTTGTCTCTGGTCGATGTCTGTTTAGTGCCTCAAGTTTATAACGCTGAGCGATTTGATCTCGATATGAGTCGTTATCCCACCTTACAGCAGATTGCAGCAAGGTTACGTGCTTTGCCTGCGTTTGCGCAGGCTGCTCCAGAAAATCAGCCTGATGCTTGTTGACCCCGTTGAATCGGCACCATAGCAGATTCTTCATCGGCAAACTTTTGTGCAATGTCGATGAAGTTCTGCTCTTCTATTAAAAAGGCATCAATCACCATAGGGTCAAAATGTGAACCTCGGCCTTGTAAAATGATCGCTTTGGCCTCTTCATGGCTCATCGGCTCTTTATAAACGCGGCGGCAAATCAAAGCGTCATACACATCGGCGAGAGCCATTAAGCGGGCACTGAGTGGAATGGCTTCACCTCTTAGACCCATGGGATAACCAGAACCGTCCCATTTCTCATGATGACCAATCACGATTTCTTTGGCGGCATTGATGAGCGCGGTACAGGCTCCGGAAAGTTTCTCCGCTTTTTCGAGAGCAAGCTTACCCAGCAAGGCGTGATTGCGCATAGTGGTAAACTCGTCTGGGGTCAATTTGCCCGGTTTGAGCAGAATATTGTCGGGAATGCCGACTTTACCTATGTCGTGCAACGGTGCCGCTTTAAAGTAAGTATCAATCACGGTCGGGCTCAGTACATCGCGGTATTTGTCCGTGGTGGCGAGACGCTGGGCTAATACTTTCACGTAATGTTGGGTACGCAGTAGGTGATTACCTGTCTCCGGATCGCGTGTTTCTGCAAGACTGGCCAGCGCAAACACCACAGCATCTTGCATGCGATCCAATTCTCCTGACCGTCGCAGCACTTCGGTTTCCAGATAATCGTTTTGATTCAATAACATGTCTTTAGAGCGCTTATTTTGTAAGTGAGTGTGAACGCGCGATTTCAGCAACGGAATACTGACCGGTTTAAAAACGTAATCAACGGCACCAAGCTCAAAGCCTAATTGCTCATCTTCGGGACTACTTTTACCTGTAAGAAAAATCACCGGAATATGCTCGGTATGCGGGTTATGTTTGATTTGATTAATTACCTCATAGCCCGACATTTCTGGCATGACAATATCGAGCAAAACCAGGTCGATAGGGTATTGCGCCAAAATCTCGAGTGCCACTTTTCCTGAGCGAGCAGCCTTGATTCGATAGTACTGTGCCAGCCCTTGCGACATAAAGGCGATATTGTCTGGCGAGTCATCGACAATCAGTATTGTGCATTGGCTAAGGTCTTCCATTGACATGTGAAACATCCTATTCATCACAAAGTTTAGGTATTTAAGATTAAAGTGACATGAGTTGCTTAAACTATAGCTAAACTTTGAAAATAGGTTACACAAAATCCTGTGTAGAGAAGGAGATGGCATGCGCTCGATAAAAGCGATGTTCGTACTACTGTTTTGCTTGATGGCGATATTGGCGGTTGCCATGTTTAAAGTGACTCGGCAAGTGGCAGATCTTAGGCTAGAGAGCCATCAATACAGCGAGCAGCTTTTTCACTTTTATCGTCTGTCTCAAGAGCTAAAACAAAGCTCAGACCATCTGACTAAGTTTGCTCGAGCGTATGCCAGTACAGGCAATGAGCGCTGGTTGCGCATGTTTAACCAAGTTCTGGATGTGCGCAGTGGCAAACTGCCAGCGCCAAACAATAATGATTACGAGTTTTGGGATGTCGCTGTTCTTAATGATGCGAGTGAGCTTACACCAAACGCCAATCAGCGCTATCCCACATTGATTGAACGCATTCGTCAATCCGGCATTGGGTCGGTCGAGTTTCTTGAATTACAAAATGCTTTATCGTTATCGGATCAGTTAGTCGCATTGGAGCGTGAAGCCTTCATGGCGGTGAAGGGGTGGAAGAAAGAGTTTGCGGGGGAATACCGCTACACCGGGGAACCTGATCTTAACTTTGCCCGTTCTTTGCTTTATAGCGAAAAGTATTTTCTCGAGAAAGCTAAAATTATGGCTGCAATTGGGTCGTCGCACTCCAATATCGTAGGGCGTATTGAATCTCAAGTGAGATCTGCAGATAAGAAAGCGCAATATTATGAGCGAGTTAACTCAGTTTTAGTCAGTTTGCTACTGTTGGCCATCATGGCTTCTTTTGT
>NZ_WPDC01000096.1:0-11552 GCF_035615595.1 Vibrio sp. R-1
GACGACGGTGGCTTTTTTGTATCTTCAGAATGCGATTCACTCTAGAGAGTGAAAAACCGAACGCTCAAGTCATGTAACGAAAATAATCGCTTTAATTCAGCCTGATAGATTAAATCACTTATAAACCTATCTCTTCTGAGAGCGCCTTAATCTCTTCCAGATCCATTTGATGCACACGGATCATCTGATCAATTTGGCTTACCCGTGAATTCGCTTCATCTTGTTTATCACAGGCATCCGACTTCGCATCCCAAGATTTCCCTTCAAGGTAAATGTCACACTCTTTTTTCAGTACTTTGAGCTTGGGAACCAGAGAATCGCGCTCTTTTTGCAATCCCTCGAGTTCTTGTTTGATTTTTAGTTCTCGTTGGAACAACTCTCGAGAACGCTCAAGCATGGTCACTTGCATATCGGCTTGACGATTAAGCTGATTGTTTTGTGTATTGGCCAGTTCCAATGCCATTTTCTGCTCGTTCAGTTGCTGTTCTAAATTAAGATTTTGCTTTTCGAGTTCAGCAACGTATTTATCACGCTGTACAGCCTCTGCCTGCCACTCTTCTCTTTGCTTCTCTAAAGCCTGATCCATTTTATGTTGCCACTTTTCCTCTTGATTTTGCTCAGAAAGCTCAGCCGCTTTAGAAACTTCTGCTTTCGCATTATTGAGTTGCTCAAGCTGGTTTTGTAGTGCTTGGTAAGACGTCTCCCAACGACTGGTGGTGACAGAGGAACCAATCAGACCACCCAAGGCAATACCTAATACCGCAGCAATCGCGATATAGAGATAGCTCTGTTTATCTCTTCGTTCGATAACAACAACTTCTTCGTTGTCGTCAAACTCATTATGTTTATTCACGCTCGCTCCTCTTGCGTCAGCGAATCAGTTCAGAAATCATCAAGAAGGCCGTATAGGTGACAAAGGTCGCCAAAATGACGATAACGACCCCCTTCTGCAATTTTTCATTGGTACGGTAGCGAATCAAGACAAACGCTAATGCTATCAGTAAGGCTATTGCAATTAATCTCACCATCTCCCGCCTCCAAGCGTGATTATCTTATAACACTTATACGTAGTTTAACGTCAGAGAAAAGTGGATTAGCAAAAGACTTGCGCAACATTTCATCAGTTGATTTCTTTTGTAGGTGACATCACATTTTCTTTTCGCTAGTATCCGCCTTGCAAATCGTTTTATTCAAGACGATTGTTCCGTTGAAGACTGCAGGAGAGTGGTTGTTAACCAGATTTTAACATCTGAGCCAAATAACCCGCCGAAGAAGTAAATCTTTCAGGTGCATTATTCTTAGCCATTTATTGGCAACGAATAAGCGAGGACTGTAGTTGGAGGAACCTCTGGAGAGAACCGTTTAATCGGTCGCCGAAGGAGCAAGCTCTGCGCATATGCAGAGTGAAACTCTCAGGCAAAAGGACAGAGGAGTGAAAGGCCAATCTTTTAGTGAGCTAGCTAGAGCTCTGCTGTGCATTTTTCGCACCCTTTCTCTCTTCTCCTTATGTTTATTTTTTAAGGGGAAATCATGAATAACCTGCAATCTTTTCTGCAAACTGTTGATAGTTTAGTGTGGGGTCCACCACTGTTAATTCTTCTGGTCGGCACCGGTGTCTATTTCACCTTCCGCTTAGGCTTACTGCAATTTCGACGCCTACCGACGGCTTTAGCTATGGTATTTGGCCGCGAAAAATCTTCAGACAAACAAGGTGATGTATCAAGCTTCGCCGCATTGTGTACTGCTCTTTCTGCCACCATTGGTACAGGAAACATCGTAGGTGTTGCGACCGCAATCAAACTCGGCGGCCCAGGTGCCCTGTTCTGGATGTGGCTCGCCGCCCTGTTTGGTATGGCAACCAAATACGCAGAATGCTTACTCGCGGTGAAATATCGCCAAGTGGATGACAAAGGGCAAATGGTCGGCGGGCCAATGTACTACCTGCGTGATGGTGTGGGTTCAAAAACACTGGCAGTATTATTTGCAGTGTTTGCCGTAGGGGTTGCCTGCTTCGGTATTGGTACTTTCCCACAAGTGAACGCGATCTTAGATGCCACTCAAATCTCTTTTGGCGTCCCTCGTGAAGCCTCTGCGGTGGTACTGACCGTACTGGTTGCCATTGTCACTATCGGTGGTATTCAATCCATCGCTAAAGTGGCAGGAAAAGTGGTTCCTGCGATGGCGCTGTTTTATATCGTCGCCTGCTTAAGTGTGATTGTTACCAATGCGGACAAACTCGCAGACGCCGTGGAATTGGTGCTGGTATCCGCGTTCACCTCGACTGCTGCGACAGGTGGCTTCTTAGGTGCGAGCATTATGCTCGCGATTCAATCGGGTATTGCTCGCGGCGTGTTCTCCAATGAATCTGGCTTAGGCAGTGCGCCTATGGCTGCGGCTGCGGCGAAAACTGACTCCTGCGTTGAGCAAGGTCTTATCTCTATGACGGGGACCTTCTTCGATACCATCATCATCTGTACGATGACTGGCTTGGCTCTCATTCTAACGGGCGCTTGGCAAAGCGATCTTTCTGGTGCAGCGATGACCACCTACGCTTTTGCCACTGGCTTAAATGCACAAACTATCGGTCCGATGCTGGTTTCGATTGGTTTGATGTTCTTTGCCTTTACGACCATTCTGGGTTGGAACTACTACGGCGAACGCTGCATGGTGTTCTTATTCGGTACCAAAGCGGTATTGCCTTATAAAATCGTCTTTATTGGTTTGATTGCCTCAGGCGCATTCCTACACCTCGATTTGATTTGGATTATCGCCGACATTGTAAATGGTTTAATGGCCATTCCGAACCTTATTGGCCTTGTTGCCTTACGCCATGTGGTCGTAGAAGAAACGAAGCAATATTTTGCCGCGCGTTATCAATACTCCGAAGCCCAAGTTCAATAACACCTAGTCGGTCTAAGCACAAAGAAAAAGCGCCCAACGGCGCTTTTTCTACTTTTAAACCTTTATTACAAGCTAGGCTTGAGGTTTCTCTAAGAGAAGTTTGATACCTAATGCGACCAAAACAACCCCCGTTGTACCTTCCATCCAACGCATAAAAGAAGCGTTTTTCAGAAGGTTTTTAGCGCTACTCAAAGCACCGGCTAAACCACATTGCCATACCATCGCAATCGCAAAATGAATCAACGCCATCAGCAAAGATTGCGCTAACGGTGAATAGTCAGGATTAATGAATTGAGGCAGAAAAGCTAAGTAAAAGACGGCAGTTTTCGGGTTCAGCACATTCGAGAGGAAACCTTCACGCAGCGATCGGGTTAAGCGAAATTGTGCATGAGCTAGGCTAGCAACCTCAATGCCCTGCCCTGTTTTCATTAATGATCGTAAGCTCGAAATACCCAACCAAATCAGATAAGCCGCTCCCACCATTTTAACGATTTGAAATAGCTCAGCCGATTGAGCAAGAATCGCAGAGATACCAATAGCAGAAAAAGTGGCGTGAACGAATAAGCCAAAACAGATACCCAAGCTAGTCGTGCATCCATCGGCAAACCCAGCCCGCGAAGTGTTACGGATCACCAAAGCAGTATCAAGCCCCGGTGTTAAAGTCAAAATAGTAATAGCGATAAGAAAAGCTTCGAAATTCTGGATAACCATATCTATCCTTGAAGGAAAATCAGCAAGCCTTTCTTATACCGCAAAGCCTCTCATGTGTCTTATGAAGATTTTTCAACTCACGCTAAGTTACTCGCCAAGCGTTTTAATCTCATTGATGGAATAGACTTTATTTACTTTATCCCAAGGGATAGGCTCTAGCTCAACACCTGCATCCTTAGCGCGTTGTTGGATATTTCTAAGATAAGAAGATTCTTTATATGTATCGGCTTTAAACCCATTGCTATCACGATCAGGAGTTTGGTCAGGAGCTAACTCCGTAAGATAAATAGTCTCTCCGCAATCACTCAACCATACCTTCGCTCGCCCATTGGGCAGTAAACCAAAGACAAATCGGGTACGATAACAAGATTCAAAGACAGCTCCATCACTTCGAGTGTAACTGACCTCTGTCGCACTCAACTGTTTTACGTTGTCAGGAATATCATATTTAGTAACATAAAACTTATTATCAAATAAAGAAACCCAATGTACGTAGAGCGTATCAGGAAGATGATTAGTACCAATACCAATTTGGTTTCTGCTTGTAATACCTAATGCATGTGGAAGCCCAAATCCGTCATACTTTGGAAATCTATTACGTATATATTCAATATCGCTATCACTCATACGGGGGATAATATTATGAATTAATACAGTCCAGTTTTCTTTTTCATTAACACCATAGATTTGAGTGATTTTTACTGGATAGAATGAGGGCATTGTTACACCAACTCGCCACGTCCATGGCTGCTCTATTTTATATACTGGATTGGTTGAGCAAGAGTTCAGTAGAAGTGCCGACAACAACAAAATCAATTTTTTCATTTTACTTCCTTAATTGTATTATCAGCTAACTATCATTCACCGCATGGTGGTGTTTTATCTGGTTACAGCATTAAAAAAATGATAATTATGAGCTTAATGGAAAATTATTAAACTCATAATTTGAAAAATATAGAGCTTCCGACATTAATTACCAGCAGATATCACTGCTGTCTTTTGTTCTGAGGACAAAGGATCTGACCGATAGTTTTCACCGGCTAAAATATCGTAATGAATCACGGTGTCATTATTGAATTTCGAAAAATCGTAGTAGATGGTGTAAGCGTTGAATTCTTCATCTTTAGTCTTTTTCTTTCCATCGACATAAAAATGACAACCAATGGCTCCTGCCCACTCTTTTCTTATACTTTTAAATATATCACTATTGCAATTATCTGCTGTAATCAATGAGTTTAGATCAACCTCTCGATTGTAATATTCTCTGCCTGCTGGAGAAAATCGCAACTGAGCAAAACCTACGGTATCAAAATCATTATGAGCTTGTATGGAAAAGTCTCTTAATTCCACTATACAATTTTGTGAGTTCTTATACGTTTGGTATGGAATTCTAAATTCAAAATTTGAACCATCTTTAGCAAAATCATGCGTAATCTTCTGGCTTATTTTTCCTCCTTGATGGGCTTTTTGACCAAATAAATTGTAGGAATAAGCTTCACACTCATCTCCTGTCACCCAAAAATGAGTCCACACTTCTAAATAAGCATCTATAGGCTTTTTGCCTGATATAGTAATATAGGACTCATCAGGTTCATCACCCCAAATATTAGGTTGAGAAGTCTGGTAATAATCATACCCAAGGAAAAATAATGCAATGAATAGTGCAATAATTGATATTCTTTTTATCCTAATGATATTAGATATAAATATCACTATTGCGGCCCCTTCTCTTTATCTAATGGCTCAGATCGATAGTTTTCACCAGCTAAAATATCGTAATGAATCACGGTGTCATTATTGAATTTCGAAAAATCGTAGTAGATGGTGTAAGCGTTGAATTCTTCATCTTTAGTCTTTTTCTTTCCATCGACATAAAAATGACAACCAATGGCTCCTGCCCACTCTTTTCTTATACTTTTAAATATATCACTATTGCAATTATCTGCTGTAATCAATGAGTTTAGATCAACCTCTCGATTGTAATATTCTCTGCCTGCTGGAGAAAATCGCAACTGAGCAAAACCTACGGTATCAAAATCATTATGAGCTTGTATGGAAAAGTCTCTTAATTCCACTATACAATTTTGTGAGTTCTTATACGTTTGGTATGGAATTCTAAATTCAAAATTTGAACCATCTTTAGCAAAATCATGCGTAATCTTCTGGCTTATTTTTCCTCCTTGATGGGCTTTTTGACCAAATAAATTGTAGGAATAAGCTTCACACTCATCTCCTGTCACCCAAAAATGAGTCCACACTTCTAAATAAGCATCTATAGGCTTTTTGCCTGATATAGTAATATAGGACTCATCAGGTTCATCACCCCAAATATTAGGTTGAGAAGTCTGGTAATAATCATACCCAAGGAAAAATAATGCAATGAATAGTGCAATAATTGATATTCTTTTTATCCTAATGATATTAGATATAAATATCACTATTGCGGCCCCTTCTCTTTATCTAATGGCTCAGATCGATAGTTTTCACCAGCTAAAATATCGTAATGAATCACGGTGTCATTATTGAATTTCGAGAAATCATAGTAGATGGTGTAGGCGTTGAATTCTTGATCCTGACTTTTTCTCTTACCATCAATGTAGTAATAACAACCAAATCCGTTTGTCCATCTGTTGTATTTTTCAGAATAATAAGGCTCACAATCTTTTGCTTCTATCAAAGAACTAAAAGATAGCGTTTTATCATTGGTTACTGTTGGTCTGTAAATACGTAACTTTGCGAAACCGACTTGATCAAAATCATTTTTTGCTTCGACTTCTATTTGATGTAATTTCATATCACAACCAGATGAGATAAAATTATGAAAAGGAAGCCTTAGCTCATAGCTATCATTACTTTCCGAAAAGTTATGTTCAAATAATATATCTGCTTTTCCTCCTTTCCTTTTCTTTCCATCTGAAGCACTCCAAGAAAATGATTTACATGTTTCACCACCGCCAAAAAATGTACCATAAGCGGTTACCTTTGCATCTGTCGGTTTTTTCCCTCGAATCACAATATATTGATCTTCTGAAGAGGATCCAAACGGTGGCTGGCGACTTTCATACCATTCAGCTAGTGGATAAACCACGTAAAACATAAATATGAAAAATCCAATAACTGCGAAGATGACTTTAAATCCAGTCTTCATTGTAACTGTTCCTTGATAACGGTATTTATGTCATTTTTATCGCCAAACAATAATGATTCTCTTGGCAATTGTGAAGGATTATTTATTAACAAATTTAGTTCTTTCTTCGTCCGCTGCAAATTTAAAATTATTTTATTCGTAATACCTTGCTCTAGCCTTAAACTGAGTCTTTTCGCTTCCCCAACATGATATGGAATACTCAAACTAGCAGCAAGTTCATGTGAAAGCTGGTGATAAGCCTTTTTAAGATTAGCTTCCGTATACTCTAACTCATCACTTGCCTCTTTATATATATTAGATAAGGAATCGTCCAATAATATATTAAGTTGTGATTTTAAATTTGGTATATATTCTGACATCCTGTGATCTAACCCTGAATCGATAATGGTGCTAGCATAGCCATTAATGTCAACGTTTTCCTTACGCAGTGAGTCAGCTAAAATAAAAGAGTCATCCTGTTTATTAATCATAAACGTCATACTTTTAATATGCGTTTGATAAGGCGTAAGCAACACTTGCTTTATCTTTTTTGGTTGGTGTTTTTCAATACTATAGGTTAACAACTGAACCAAATTGCCATGATGGTGATAGTTATCATTGTCGTCATCAGTAACTCTATTAAATAGTGAATCAGCCACATAGAGTAAAGGAGAGGTACCTTTTAATATTTTCAATGATAGAGGATCATTACTTTCTTTTTTAGAATTTGTATTCATCCATTTAAATGGGATTTGTGGCACTAAATCATGATTATTAACATGACGATAGTGAATAATATTATTAAATTTAGCAACAAAGGAATGAGTACCAGTCCTTGGCATACCGTAAGTAAACAATCTCAAACTATTTGGCTTATAGTTTTTTTGTATTAAAGCAGAAATAACCAGCGCACCAGCCCCACCTAAACTATGACCGCAAATATAGATATTTTTATCTGAGTGGTATTTAACGATATCATCAGATAAAGGAATCCATAGACCTCTTGCATATTGATAAAAACCTTTATGTACATAAGTATTATCTAATTCGAGTATTGGTATTTGAGATACATCTAAATCAGATATAATATCTTGATAACCTGGAGACTGTAACAAAGCTCGGACGCCATCAAGACCTTCGATTATTCTAAAGGCTACGGGGTTTAATACTTTAATAGGCTTTGTTGTATTTTTATCGGCTAATTTAACAATTTCTTCATTTCCGAAATATGTTTGGGTTCCACGCACCCCAATAATAGCTATATCGTTATTGCTTATAATATAACCTTCACAACCAATAAGCTTATCGTTATAAAATTTATATTCCAGATGCTTAGAATAGGGGATCTCTCGTAACAGCCAAGTCTCTTTCGATGAGGCACAATATTGAGGCCTATTACCTTGCTTTAACTGCTTGATGATGAAATCAATTCCTCCCTCTTTTAAGCTTGGATTTTCACCATCAGGAATACCAAATTCATCACTCGCATAAGCCAACTGAGACAACAACGCAAAAGTATAACTATTCACCAAACTAAACTCATCGGTATCAATAATCACTGGCATATAGCTGCGTAGCGCTTTGATTTCAAAAACATAGGTCTGGTTATGACTGAGTCTAAACCCAGCTTTCTCAGCAGAGGCATTGACATCTATCCCTTTATGCTGCTCTTGTAAAAACTCATCTTCTGGTGCTTCATCCCAGAAATCACCAATAGTGGTAAAGCGGTACTGCTTCGTATCTTTATCTGCGGCGTCAAGTTCTGCCGCAGCACGTTTTTTCACTGGCGACTCTTGTCCCTCTTTACGGCTGGCATATTTTTCGACTTCAGTTAACAGAGAAGCTTGGCTTACAGAAGCACGCCATTCCCCAGCCGCAATCTTGCCAAACAACACCTTACCCGAACTTGTGGTTTGCGTGTATGTGTTAGAGGGGGCACTTTGGCTCGTAATCGTAACTAGCAAACCATCTATCGGTTCATCATTTTCACTCCGAAACTCTAGCTCTAACCAGTTTTCCTCAGGGTTACACTGCACGCAATAATTAAATGAATCCATGGTTATCCCTTTAGTTCAAATTGACGGGTTAAAGCATGCAGAGCGAACTGAGCTTCTTCGTTGTTATAGTCTTGTAGGAATTCAATCATGCTAGGCTGAGTCAATTGTTCGACACCGACAACAGCAACGATAGCGGCACTTAACACACGATATGTTAAGGTTTGTTCAGGAGCAGAGAGAAATGGAATGAGCATGGAAGCGATATCACGTCCTTGAATTAAGTGCTTGTTCATCACTTTTGGAAAATGCCGCCATAGCCAAGATTCGAGGTTAGATTGAACAAGAGGCAAATTCTCATGAGCCTCCAAATAGTGTCGTTTGATCACCCACCACGTTGTCTTTTTGACCGTAAACTGAGCGTCTGATGTATTGGTAAATGAGACTAACCGATTTTTCTCATGGCTATCGAACACGACTAACTGATTTATCTTACCTAAGAACTGATTTTTTTCTATTTCATCCATTCGTTCAAGCATAGGCAAAATGACCTGCCTATCATAAAAACGAAACAGTACTTCTTCGCCTTCCAGTGCTGCAATCAAAAGGCTTTGGAGATGACTTAATAACTCTGTGGAGGGACAGGAGCAACTTAGGAATATACCTTGTTGTAAGCACTCGTAGTCGATATCCGATACCATATCAGAGACAGGGACTAACCAAGGCGATAACGCCATCACAGGGGCAAAGGTCTCTCCGTGGAAAACAACTTGTGTACCATCAAATACAATTCCACTGTTATTCGCCACCGCCTGTTTAAACGTTGAATGATCAGCAAGCCAATAGACGTTTGATGTCTGTTCACTCAACCATTGTAAAAGCATCTTTTCCATTCCATTTTCCACTAAGCAATAATGCGTTGCCATTCTTGAGGATTATGCTCTTTAACCCATTGTGCTTTTTGATTCGCGGAAGCAATTTTCTTCGCATTTTTAACGGGAGGTTGATTCATGGAGTCTCGGTAGCTTTGGTACCATTTATCAAATGCATCGCCACTATTTTGCACAAGCGATTCTACTTGTTGAATTACTGTTTTACGCTTCATAGGATCAAACTGATCGAGTAACTTCACTTCTGACTTAGTTGTCGATTCTGTTTTAGGTAAATAACTTTGCAGTTCATTCGGAACAGTTCTGAACTCAAACAAAACCGCCAATTCCGGACTATGTTTATCACCGACCGTCGCATTATTAATACCGTGTCCGGCTACTTCACCACCATCTTGGAAATATTGAAATACATTTTTCGACAAACTCTCAGAATAGCGAGACTGCAATTGAGGCTTGATATGTTTCATAACCGCTTTTGCATCACTCTTACTGAGTATTTCTACTATTTTGCTTGGTTTTGTACGTGGCAATATTTCCCATGCATTTTTTACTTTTGGATCCGTTAATCCATTCGCATTTGGAGTAATTTGCTCCGACATGGGGTCCCATTCATTGATGTAAATACCAAACTTCTTCGCTAGCTCTGCTGTTTTTAAATAAATAGACGTCAGATAAGCAAATACGTTTGCAGCTAACTCTTTATCATCCAAGTTTTCTGCGCTCGTTAGAGATGCAAATTGGCTCTTGAGTGATTTCTGATACCAAGGTGCCGATTCAAGTAACCTTAATTCTGGCGTTGCACTCGTCCCGAAACCTTTAGCAGCAACACCCACTGTGGCTTGCTGTCCACTTGGTGTCATCGTGATTGTTTGACCTTGAGATTCTGCAGAAATCCCATTGCCCGCAGCAATCACATGCTTCGCATTAGTGATTTCGATAACAAAGCGTCCGTCTTCACTTTGAATAGGAGCTAATGGTTGATGATTGGACTGGTCGATATGCGTAGTAAAGTGGGTTGCTAACCACAACATGGCTTGTTTGCGTGTTTCAACGGCAGCTTTATCGTCCATTTCACAAGGGTAGCTCACCAACTCTACTGTATGCGTCTGCCAATTCTGATAATTTTTTCCATCTTGTAATGAAGGTGGCCGCTGATACGAACCTTGGTTCATGTCTTTCGTTAACATAAACAGCGCATCACCTTGTGCACTTTTCACGTAGCCAAATTTCTGTGCCGAGTTGGCTGGCATAGCCACCACTAGACCAGCTAACTCATTCTCAATGCCAATGGATGACTTCGGGAAATGTGTTGGAAAATCCGGCGTTGCCTTAGTGGATCTTCCAAGATTAGGCTGCGCGTTAGCGGTTGGCTGTGGATTCATTATTGGTTGTGGTGGCGCCATTGGCGGAGCAATCGGTGGTGGTGGAGGCGGCGCGATACTATTCACCGCAGGCATTGCTTCTTGAGCGGCTAAAGGACACACCTTCACCGCAGGAACATTCGCTTGTTCGGCCTGTAGCAACGCTTGGTAAGAGATGGTTTGCGGTGGAGCCAGTGTCACGGCAGACTCTAAGCCGCCCGGTAAGGCGGGCATGGCACCGCCAAAGCCGCTACCACTTCCGGCACTGCCGCCGGAATTGAGATTGACCAAAGCACCGGACAGATGCACTCCAGCCGGATCGACTTTAACAAAGCTGCCGCCCGCTTTAACGGTAATCTCGGAGCCCGCTTCAATCACGACTTTCTGTCCCGCTTTCACATGGATCTCTGTACCCGCTTCATTGACCCAAACTTTGCCCGCTTTCACATGCAGCGAGCCTTCAATACTCAGCACTTGCTCGCCAGTCACCGCTTCTCGACTTTCCCCTTCCACCGTCAGGTGTTGGTTGTGCTTAATCTGAGTGAACTGGTCATTTTCAACGGTCAGG
>NZ_WPDC01000097.1:0-11438 GCF_035615595.1 Vibrio sp. R-1
AATCAGAAAGCCCGCTCATTGAGCGGGCTTTTGCTTTCTTGATGCTTTTTCTATTCTGGTACTTTTGCACTATTTCAACATGCTGCGCTGTGATATTTCTCGTTGATTTATTTAGCACTTGCTAACGTTTTCCAGTTTTTATGATTAAGGTCACGTCGAGTGACTCGCTTCTCGTTACAATTGCCCTAATTTTACTATGGACTATTCTTGAGTTAGCAGTACAGGATAAAGAGTTGAGCGCCGAGCATGCAATCATTCAAATGGGATCAATACTTCGAAACAGGATTAGGTGAAGTTGATGAGCAACATCAATCTCTTGTCAATTTAATCAATCGATACAGTGAGTTATTGTCTGAAAATCATGTTTCTCTTCAAGAGATCCGCACTGCACTTTTTGAACTTTCCCGTTATGCCGAATATCACTTTAAAGAAGAAGAACAACTCATGCGTGAGGTCGGCATTTCAGCACTTCATCTTGAAGAGCACATTCAGGTTCATCGCACGTTTATGTCTGAAGTGTTTAGCATGCAAGCTTTCATCCATGATGTGGATGACCGCTCGGCCGTTCAGTTATTGGAGTTTTTGATCCATTGGTTGGCGTACCACATCTTAGGTATCGATCAGAATATGGCGCGACAAGTGATTGCGATTCGCTCAGGCATGAGTGCCGAAGAGGCCTACGCTAAAGAGGAGCGAGAGAAAAATGCCGCGACGGAGCCATTACTCAATGCCCTTAATGCGTTATTTGATCAAGTCTCTGAACGTAATCGAGAACTCGTCAAACTCAATCAATCACTGGAAGAAAAAGTGATTGAGCGCACTCAGCAGCTTTACCAAGTCAATCGTCAGCTCGAAGCGCTATCCATGACCGACAGTTTGACGGGCTTACCAAACCGCCGTAAAGCCATGCGTCAGATGGTGTTGCATTGGAATCTTGCGCAAGACAACCAGCAGCCTTTCGTGTGTGTCATGATCGATATCGATGGGTTTAAAGCGGTTAATGATCATCACGGGCATGATGTAGGCGACAAAGTGTTAACCACGATAGCGAACATGCTAAGAGATCACTTTCGTAGTGATGATCTGGTATGTCGCTTAGGTGGCGACGAGTTTCTGGTGATCTGTCCTGAAACCGACACTGCTGGTGGTGTCTATATTGCAGAGCAGGTTTGCCGTGCGATTCAACAGCAGGTGATCTCGCTTGAAAACAATATTCGTTGGCAAGGCAGTGTCAGTATGGGGGTTGCCGCGTTTGCCTCAAACATGAAAGATCACCATGAGCTGCTGCGCGCGGCGGATCAAGCGGTTTACCTTGCCAAAAACAGCGGAAAAAATCGTGTTTGCGCTTTTGGTGCGCCGAGCTAGTTGAGTGATTTCAGCATCCACACGTCGCAGCCATTATGCTCTGTCCCCGCCATGGGCTGCGTTAAGTGCTCAAAACCAAGCTGTTGGTAGAGCTTGATCGCTTGGGTCATGCTAGAAAGGGTATCTAAATAACATTTGGCATAGCCTTGTTGTTTCGCAAAATTCAAACAATGTTCGCTGAGCGCTCGGCCTACGCCATGGCCGCGGCTTGTAGGGAGCAGAAACAACTTCTTCAGCTCACACAGATCCGTATGGCCAGCAAAAGGTGCAATGCCACCACCGCCGACTACCTTCCCCTCCAATAACGCAACAAAATACGCGCTACGGTCTTGCTCTCGATAGTACTGGCTCATAGCAAGCACTTCGGCATCCGATGGGCCAAACCCTTCACCAATCGCGCCAAATTCAGCGCCGACGCTTTGAATAATTTGGCAAATCTCAGCGTCAAACTCAGGTCGAATCGGTACGATTTCTACTCTCATTGCTAGTCCTTTTCTGGATGAAAAATGCGGTGATGTGGGTTTTTTAGCATGTCGCCGTGTACTTCTAATTAGTGGGTATTGATGTAAGACTTTTCAAGTGCATGAATAATGCACCAATAATGCATACAGGATGGATTTCAATTTGGCTTTAATCCTGGCTTTCGGTACTATATACAGCTATTTGAAAACCCCAAGAATCCCTTACGGTAACACTATTGGCGGTCTTGCGACTCCCAAAGAAACCTACTCGGGCTCCTAAAGGAAACTGCTGATTAGCAGACGAGGAAACGATGCAACATCTACAAGAGATTATTGCTAATGCGACCGCAGCGATTAACGCTGCAGAGTCGCTCGTCGCACTGGATGAAGTGCGTGTTCAGTATCTGGGCAAAAAAGGCGAACTGACGGTTCAACTGCAAAGCCTAGGTAAACTACCGCCGGAAGAGCGCCGTACTGCTGGCCAAGAAATTAACGTTGCGAAAGAAGCGGTGCAAAAAGCGCTGGCTGAGCGTAAAGATGCGCTGCAAAGCGCAGAGCTGGAAGCCAAATTAGCGGCTGAAACCATCGATGTGACACTGCCGGGGCGCCGTATCGAAAATGGTGGTTTGCACCCAGTGACTCGTACTATCGAACGTATTGAAAGCTTCTTTGGTGAGCTTGGCTTTACTGTAGAGTCTGGCCCTGAAATCGAAGATGATTTCCATAACTTCGATGCTCTGAACATTGCCGCGGATCACCCAGCGCGTACTGATCACGATACTTTCTTCTTCAATCCGAAGTTGATGTTGCGTACTCACACCTCTGGCGTGCAAATCCGTACTCTGGAAGAGCGTCAGCCGCCACTGCGTTTCATCGCGCCGGGCCGTGTTTACCGTAACGACTACGACCAAACGCATACCCCAATGTTCCACCAAGTGGAAGGTATGTTGGTTGATGAAAACGTTAACTTCGCACAGCTGAAAGGCATCCTGCATGACTTCTTGTGTAACTTCTTTGAAGAAGATTTGGAAGTGCGTTTCCGTCCGTCTTACTTCCCGTTCACTGAGCCTTCAGCGGAAGTGGATGTCAAAGGCAAAAACGGCAAATGGCTAGAAGTGCTAGGCTGCGGCATGGTGCACCCAAATGTACTGCGCAGCGTAGGCATCGACCCTGAGAAATACTCAGGCTTCGCGTTTGGTATGGGCGTTGAGCGTTTAACCATGCTCCGCTATGGCGTGAATGACCTGCGTGCATTCTTCGAAAACGATCTGCGTTTCCTAAAACAGTTCAAATAATTCAGGGTTCCCAAGAGGTATATACAATGAAATTCAGCGAATCATGGCTTCGTGAGTGGGTTAACCCGGCAATCACCACTGACGAATTAACTCACCAAATTACAATGGCGGGTCTGGAAGTGGACGACGTACTGGCTGTGGCTGGTGTGTTCGACGGCGTAAAAGTGGGTCACGTGGTTGAGTGTGCTCAACATCCGGATGCTGACAAACTGCGCGTCACCAAAGTCGATGTAGGCGAAGAAGAGCTTCTGGACATCGTGTGTGGTGCAGCCAACTGTCGTCAAGGTCTGAAAGTTGCAGTGGCAACCGTAGGCGCGACGCTTCCAGGCGATTTCAAAATTAAGAAAGCCAAACTGCGTGGCCAACCGTCACACGGCATGCTGTGTTCTTTCTCAGAGCTGGGTATCGATGTTGAATCGAACGGCATCATGGAACTGGCTGAAAACGCACCGATTGGTATGGATTTTCGCGATTTTCTGTCACTGAACGATGTGACTATCGATGTGGATTTGACGTCTAACCGCGCGGACTGTTTCAGCATCCGTGGTTTAGCTCGTGAAGTGGGCGTATTGAATCGTGCGGACGTGACTGCGCCTGCGGTGAATGCGATTGCTGCGACCATTAATGATACGATTGCAATTGACGTGAAAGCGCCAGCGGCGTGTCCACGTTACCTTGGTCGTATCGTGAAGAACGTGAACGTTCAAGCGCAAACGCCACTCTGGATGCAAGAAAAACTGCGTCGTTGCGGTATCCGCTCTATCGATCCGGTGGTTGATATCACTAACTTCGTGATGCTGGAGCAAGGCCAACCAATGCACGCGTTTGATCTGGCGAAGATTGAAGGTGGAATCGTCGTTCGTCTGGCAGAGCAAGATGAAAAACTGACTCTGCTTGATGGCTCAGAAGCCAAATTGAACGCAGATACGCTAGTGATTGCTGACCAACAAAAAGCGCTGGCGATTGCTGGTGTATTCGGTGGCGAGCATTCTGGCGTCAGCACTGACACCAAAGATGTATTACTTGAGTGTGCCTTCTTCGCACCAGACCACATTCGTGGTCGTGCACGTAGCTACGGCCTACACACCGATTCTTCAATGCGTTTTGAACGTGGTGTGGATTATGCTTTGCAACACGCCGCGATGGAGCGTGCAACGCAACTGCTGGTTGAGATCTGTGGTGGTGACGTTGCGCCAGTGGTAGCTGCAGAATCTGCGGCCGATTTACCCAAACCAAACCAAGTTGCGCTGCGTCGTAGCAAGCTCGACAAACTGCTGGGTCATGCGATTCCGGATGCGGACGTCGTTGAGATTCTAGAGCGTCTAGGTATGCAGGTCGAAACCACCGCAGAAGGCTGGCAAGCGACTGCACCAACATGGCGTTTTGATATTGCTATCGAGCAAGATCTGGTGGAAGAAGTTGGCCGTATCTATGGTTACAACAACATTCCTAACCAAGCGCCAGTGGCCGCGTTGAACATGAACCTGCACAACGAAGCGAAATTACCGCTGAAGCGTGTACGCGACCTGCTGGTTGACCGTGGTTACCAAGAGGCGATCACCTACAGCTTCGTTGAGCCTGAGCAACAGAAACTGGTTGTACCGGGTGTTGATGCGCTGATCCTGCCAAACCCAATTTCTGCTGAAATGTCAGCGATGCGTTTGAGCCTGATCCAAGGTCTGCTGAACACTGTGGTTCACAACCAAAAACGTCAGCAACCTCGTGTTCGTCTGTTTGAATACGGTTTGCGCTTCATTCCTGATGCGGCGGCAGAAAACGGTATGCGCCAAGAGCCAATGTTGGCGGGTGTGATTTCTGGCGCTCGTGGTGAAGAGCACTGGAATATGGAAACCGCGACGGTTGATTTCTTCGATATGAAGGGTGATCTGGAAGCGGTTCTTGAATTGACCGCGAAAGGCAAAGCTTACAGCTTCGCCGCGACTAAGCACCCAGCACTGCATCCAGGTCAAGCTGCAGCGATTATGGTGGATGGCAAAGCGATCGGTGTGATTGGTACGGTTCACCCAGAACTTGAGCGTAAGTTTGGCCTCAATGGCCGCACTATTGTGTTTGAGATCGAGTGGAATGCGATCAACACCCGCGTGATCCCAGAAGCTGCAGCGATTTCTAAGTTCCCAGCCAACCGTCGTGATATCGCGTTGGTGGTCGATGGCAACATCGCTTCTGGCGACATCGTTGAAGCTTGCCGTGTGGCGGGTGGTGAGCTACTGAAAGACGCAAAACTGTTTGACGTTTATGTCGGTAAAGGCGTGGAAGAAGGCAAGAAGAGCTTGGCGATTGCGCTGACGTTGCAATCGGTTGAACGCACACTTGAAGAAGCGGATATCGCAGCAGCGGTAGAGGCGATTGTGCAAGCCGTATCTGCCCAATTCGGCGCGGCTCTGCGCGACTAAGCTTAGGTCTATCTTCGCTTTAAATCAGATGAAAACAGGCTCTTCGGAGCCTGTTTTTTTATCGTGATAATCTGGAACTGAGCCAACAACTCTCTGATTTTTAGATGAAACTAAGAAAAAATTTTTGGCGTATCGAAAAAAATTATCTACGCTAAATAGTGATGAGGGTCTGAAAATCATTTTAGTGACAATGATGTAAATAACTAAAAACTCAGATTTTTTTCCTCTTGTCATCCAAGAGAGAATCAGTGATTTTTTGAAAGAGATGTAAATCGTAACGTTTTGAATCGCTTACTGAGTAATAAAAAAGTTGGCGAAAATCAGAAGGTTGGCATACACTTTCACTGTTCGGCAGTTAGGTTATTGATTGGCCGAATAAAAATTGCTTTGGCGCTGCCAACCAGCAGCAAGGTTTAACTTAGCTTTGAGGGAAGTTTTATGGCGCTCACAAAGGCCGAATTGGCTGAAGCCCTGTTCGAACAGCTCGGCATGAGCAAGCGGGATGCCAAGGATACGGTTGAGGTGTTTTTTGAAGAAATTCGTAAAGCACTCGAAAGTGGCGAACAGGTAAAACTCTCCGGTTTTGGTAATTTTGACCTACGAGATAAAAATGAACGTCCGGGTCGAAACCCTAAAACCGGTGAAGATATTCCTATTACCGCTCGACGTGTCGTAACGTTCCGCCCAGGGCAAAAATTGAAAGCCCGTGTCGAGAACATCAAAGTCGAAAAATAAGACCGAGCAATAGACCACGCCGATGAGCGTGGTCTTTTTGCTTTATCCCCATTTCAATAAAAAACGCAACCGAGTTGTCTAGGCTGCGTGTTTTATTTGTGCTGTCCGAAGCGGCTTGGGTCGGGTATTTATGCCGCTTGAATGTGCGTTGTGATGTAAGGCTGCCACGCTTGTTGATAGAGATCGCGTGAGGCTGAGCGCATCTTGGCAATTTGCGCATTTTCCCATTCGGTTAACTCACGTTGCTCTTGGCGCGCGGTGCGCTCAATGGTTTGCATTTGCTCGTACAGCTCATGCTCTGCACCACTTTTTACTTGCGCAATTGCCGCTAAATGCAACTGAACCTCAGCAATAATCCCAGTTTTAGGTAACTGAACTAAAACGTTGAGATCGCGATAACCAGATTCCGCCGGATTCTTGAAGCGGTTTTTCACTTTCACCACCGTCGCTTCTCGACTTAATGCCTCATAAGCGGTGACGAGACTCGCCACATCATTCGCCACTATGGTGGCTCGGGCTAAATCGGTAATACGCTCGGCCTGACCATCTAACTCTAACTCAACCTTTTCTAAAGCACGCTGACGAGATTTTGTGCCAGCAAAGTAGGCTTGAGTATGGGTCAAGAGTGCGGTGCTTTTGCACAGAGTTTCTAGCTCGATTTGGGCTTGATGCGCTTTGCTGTAAAGCACATCAAAATCTTGATAAGGCTGGGCAATAAGGTGATTTTGGTTAGCGATACCGTACAAACCACTTAAGCTATGACGAAACAGCTTAGAGCTGACTTCGTTTTGTTGTGACTCTTCGCGGTTATCTTCCGTTGAATTGGTGGTTAATGGCACAGCCGCCATGGCAGGAGCACGGCTCAGCAGCAATAACATTAAGGCTGTGGTACGTAGCAATAGACTCATTCACTCTCCTTAGCTTGCGCTGTTCAGTCAAAAAGTAGACCTAGAAGGCGTTTTCTGACAGTGCAATCAAAGTGGGTTTAGTGTTCCTTTCTGCTCACTATGATCAATTGGGCCTTGTTGTTCCTTTTCCAATTCAATCTGGATTTTCAGTTGTAAGAATTTGTTATCCATCACATATCTTCTTCCTATTTGAAGCTGCAAGGGCGATGTTCGCGCACACCAATCACATAGTCTGTCTGTGTTTATTGGAATTCACTCATCTGCGCCTATCTGCCATTTCAGGTTCTGCAACTTCAAATCGTTTGGAAAGAACATAGGCATCCATTCAGACTTCGAGTTTTCGATGGAGTTCCAAAGCCTTAGGTAAAGAAATGTAACCGTCGAACAGATGGGGAGGGACAAATTCGTGCTACCGCGGGAGCAGAAGATCCGCTACTCTTGGCGGCAGCAAATGAAAAGGAGTAGAAGATGCGAGATCCTGAGTTCTGGCATAACAAATGGGCGGCGAACCAGATTGGTTTTCACCTTGAAGACGTGAACCCGCTATTGATCCGCTTTTGGTCTGACCTTGCCCCTAAACGCAGTGAAAAAGTGCTCGTCCCTTTGTGTGGTAAGAGTGAAGATCTGATTTGGCTGGCAAATCAGCATGACAGTGTTCAAGGGGTTGAACTGAGTCAAATCGCGGTACGTTCTTTCTTTGCCGAGCATTTCTATACCCCGACAGTGACCCGACTCAATGCGCAACATGAGCTGTATCAGTTTGATGAGCTTACGCTTTTTACCGGAGATTTCTTCACAGCTCCTGTTGAATCGGTGGACTTAGTTTATGATCGTGCAGCGCTAGTGGCATTGCCGGAAGAGATGCGCGCAGAGTACGCGCAGCGCGTGTTGCAACTGCTTAAACCGGGTGGGCGCATTTTGCTGGTCAGTATGGATTATGTGCAAACTGAGTTGTCAGGGCCGCCATTTTCGGTTCCTGAAGCGGAAATTCGAACCTTGTTTATGGGGTGTGAGGTGCGCAGAGTTTACCAAGATACGAGCATAGATCCGCATCTGAATAAGCGCACACAAGCGGGCTTAAGCCGCTTTGCCGAAGAAGTTTGGGTGATTGAGAAAAGCGAGTGACTCTGACTCTTTGAACGCCACTAAGTAGAAATGAAAAAAGCGCGCTGAATGAGCGCGCTTTCTGATAGTGCTGATAAAGATAAAGAGCTGAATTAGTAATGAATCTTCACTGCCTTCGCACACTCAATCGCACGATCAGTGGCTTCTTGCGTCGTTTTTCCTCGGCTCAGGGCAACACCTAAGCGACGACGACCCGCGATATCTGGCTTGCCAAATAAACGTACTTGGGTGTGAGGAATGCTTAGGGCGTCATCAAGCGCACTGAACTGGATATTCTGTGATTGGCCTTGGCCGAGGAGCGCCGCAGAAGCTGATGGGCCATATTGCACGATTTGACCAATCGGTAGACCAGTAAACGCGCGCACATGCAAAGCGAATTCAGAGAGCTCTTGAGAAATGAGCGTCACCATTCCGGTATCGTGTGGGCGAGGGGAAGCCTCGTTGAAGATGACCTTGTCACCTTTCACAAATAGTTCAACTCCAAACAAGCCATAACCACCAAGCGCGTTAACCACCTGTTCTGCCACATATTCAGCCGCTTTGATGGCATTTTCTGACATCACTTGCGGTTGCCATGACTCGCGGTAATCGCCATCTTCTTGGCGATGGCCAATTGGAGCGCAGAAATGGACGCCATCCACAGCGCGTACGGTCAGCAGGGTGATTTCGTAATCAAAATCCACGAAGCCTTCCACAATCACTCGGCCAGCGCCACTGCGTCCACCTTGTTGTGCGTATTGCCAAGCCGCTTCGATCTGCTCTGGTGTGCGAATAACACTTTGGCCTTTGCCCGATGAACTCATGACAGGCTTACAGACACAAGGTAAACCGATGGTTTCTACTGCCGCGGCAAAGCTCTCATAGCTGTCTGCGAATTGATACGCGGAAGTGGGCAGCCCTAACTCTTCAGCGGCTAAACGGCGAATGCCTTCACGGTTCATGGTGAGGCGAGTTGCATTGGCGGTAGGCACAACGTTTAAGCCTTGCGCTTCTAACTCCACTAACTTGCTGGTAGCAATCGCTTCAATTTCTGGAACCACGAAATGTGGCTTTTCTAAATCAATCACTTGTTGTAGTGCATCGGCATCGAGCATATCAAACACGTGGCTGCGATGGGCGACCTGCATGGCAGGCGCATCGGCGTAACGATCACAGGCGATGACTTCGAGGCCAAGGCGCTGACACTCAATCGCGACTTCCTTACCAAGTTCACCAGAGCCAAGCAAAAGTACTCGCGTTGCGTTATCCCGAGTCGCTGTCCCAAACATAGACAATCCTTATAGTCATTCAGTCAACATTAGCAAAAAACAGCGGCCATGATACTGGAACAAAGCACAAAAGAAAACGTTTGCTTCCCGCTGTAGCCAGTCAGATTACCCCGTATTCTGGTCAAGTTTATGACAGTTTTATGGAGAACAGGATCAGAGTGAAAGAGCGATAAACAGCAATATGGGCAGGCTTAATAAGCTGAAGAAATTACCAAACAACACCATAGCCGCAACCTGAGTAGGCTCGATGTGATAACGCTCGGCGAACAGATAATTCATCACTGCGGGTGGCAACATGGTAAACAGCACCATCATTTGCAGTTGTAAGGGAGGCAGTGGAATGAAAAAGTAAATCACCGCAAACGCGCAGGCTCCGGTGAGCAGAGATTGTGCCGTTGAAACAAGGCCAACTTTGAGTCCGGCTAAGCGCAGGTTGATCATTTGTGAGCCGAGCGAAAGCAGCATCACAGGAACGGCAGCTTGTCCCAGTAAAGCGGTGGCGTTGTACAAGGGGGACCAGATAGAGACTCCGCTTAGATTGAGCAGTAAAGCCAGTGAGGATGCTAAAAAGACCGGAGCGCTGAGCACGGTTTTCAATACGCTACCTTTGCTCAGCATGGCCACCCCTAAGCTAATGTGCAGACACATAGAAACCACAAACAGCAACACGGCAGAGGGGAGCGCGGTTTCGCCAAACGCATAAGTAAACAGGGGGATCGCTAAATTACCGCTGTTGCGAAACATGTGCAGTGGAGCCCATGTTTTAAATGACCAGCGACCCAAACGACATATCAGGAGCATTAAAATACCGGGCAGCAATACCGCGACAAGAGCGGCAAGCAACAGAGGTGTTTGCTGCGTATCCAGTGGCATGTTGACCAGTGAAGAAAACACCAACGCAGGCACAAAGGCCTCCATATTGATGCGATTGATCGGGCGAAAATCGGGTTTGAGCCAGAGACCAATCAAATAGCCAATCAAGACTAAGCTCATCACAGGAAAGAGAATGGCAATGATTTGTTCAAACATAGCTTGCGAGAGATACGTGTAAAAAGCGCAAGTTATCAGGCTTTATTCAGAACGTCATGGTAGGTGATGGAAAAGTGTGCGCGCGACATCTTTAGTAAGAGGTGGACTAAGAGAGCTAGTAGCAAAAAGTGAAGAGGCCAATGGCCTCTTCACTCGGTTTACAGTGAGAGATAAGAAAGTGGGATATCGGGATTGATCACTTCCAGCGTTGCTTGAGTATCGGCAAGATGGCTGATTTTGCCGGTTGCACTCTCTACTAGCGCGGCGGCTTCAATATCCTTGAATGATTCACCCATCATCATCGCTTGTGCTAAGGCAACTTGTAGCGGTGGCAAACTTGGGTTAAACGCAGCATTTTCAGCATACGCGCCAAGGTAAATCGCGCCACTGCGCATTTTCAGTGCCACACCACTGAAGTTTTGGGTATAAGGCGAGTGGCTGATGTTCATCGCGCGCAGGGCTTGCTGGATCAGCTCTTCATCATCGTCACTGGTTTTACCATGATTGACTGGGCTCATCAGGCCAGAATCAATGCCGAGATCGGCAGGGCCAAACGACTCAGGGAGGTACTCTTGCAAAGTTTTGGCAGCACGCTTGGGCAGTTGAATTTTCAGCGAAGACGCGGTGGTCAGTTCATTCATAAACTGGCGGCAATGGCCGCAAGGGCTAAAGTTGATGGTGATGTCTGCCACCCCTTTTTCCCCTTTCATCCACGCATGGCTAATGGCGCACTGCTCAGCATGTACGGTTTGCCCAAGCTGCGCACCAGTAAATTCCATATTGGCGCCAAGATAGAGGCGGCCGGAGATGCCACGTACAATCGCACCAACATAAAATT
>NZ_WPDC01000098.1:0-10994 GCF_035615595.1 Vibrio sp. R-1
TATTAAGAAAGGCCGCTGATAACTCAGCGGCCTTTTTGCATTCTGTCATCTTGATTTTCAATATCTAGGTTATCGATACAGTACCGATAACCTATTCTTCTAAAGTTCTTTATTTATCAACAACGCTTTTCTTTGCCGAAACGACCCGCCACAGTGCTTGGACAAGCGGATTATCTAACTGTGAACGCTTGCAGCAAACACCGAGCATAAAGGGTTTGATGGGGCTGACGCTTAAGCGCTGGATCTTGTCACGTACAGGGCTGTTATTGATAACCACATCCGGAGCAATCCCTACTCCACATCCAAGAGCCACCAAGCTAACAATCGCTTCATGTCCTGCGATCTGAGCATAGATATTGGGTTTTATCTTCATTTGCTTAAACCAGGTATTGGCTCTATCGCGCGCGGTTCCCGACTCTGGGACAATAAACGGAATTTCATTCCAATCAGGCTGCTCTTTTTGTAGCTCATCCATAAAGCTGCTGATCCCAAGTGGTGCGATGACGGAAAGAGGGATCTCACTGATTGTGGCGAATTCAATGCGGCTTGGCAGTTGTTCAGGCATCGCAGAAATTGCTATATCCGCTTCATCGTGCAGGATTTTATCGATCGCTTGTGCCGGATCGCCTGTTAGCAGTTTAAATTCGATGTAGGGATGTTTGAGGCGAAACGAGCTGAGAAGCTCAGGTAAGTGGCTATAACTGGCCGTAACAGAGCAGAATAGCTTTATCTCTCCTCGCAGTTCTTGGCTGTGATCGTTGAGTTCGGTAGTGAATTGTCGCCAGTCGTGAATGATGCGTGCCGCAACGGGCAGTAATTGGTGGGCTGCGGGAGTGAGTTCAACACTGCGGTTGTCGCGCAGAAAAAGTGTGTGACCTAAATCTTGCTCCAGCTTCTGTATCTGTCGACTGAGTGCGGAAGGGCTGAGATGCATTGCAGAAGCGGTTTTACTGAAATTTTTGCAGTCACATAGATGCATGAATAGCTGCAGAGTTTTGATGTTCACAAAAGTTCCTATGTTGCATTTGTTGCAATAACTAGTTGTGAATATATCACTTTGCGCAATTTTGTCTCTGGCTTAGTATGAGTTTATTCGGTCATATCGCACCGACTTAACGGAATCACTTATTAAGGAGCACCCTCATGGCGAATTATTTCAATACGCTGAACCTGCGTGAACAGTTGGATCAACTTGGTCGTTGCCGTTTTATGGCGCGAGAAGAGTTTGCAACCGAAGCTGACTACCTAAAAGGTAAGAAAGTGGTGATCGTGGGTTGTGGGGCTCAAGGCCTAAACCAAGGCCTCAATATGCGTGATTCAGGTTTGGATGTTTCTTACGCTCTGCGTCAGACTGCGATTGATGAACAGCGTCAGTCATTTAAGAATGCCAAGAACAATGGCTTCAACGTCGGTAGTTATGAACAACTCATCCCAACCGCAGATTTGGTGATTAACTTGACGCCAGATAAGCAGCACACCAGTGTGGTCAATGCGGTGATGCCTCTGATGAAGCAAGGTGCTGCCTTGGGTTACTCACACGGTTTTAATATCGTTGAAGAGGGCATGCAAATCCGTAAAGACATCACAGTTGTGATGGTGGCACCAAAATGTCCGGGTACGGAAGTTCGTGAAGAGTATAAGCGCGGTTTTGGCGTTCCTACTCTTATCGCGGTACACCCTGAAAACGATCCGCAAGGTGAAGGTTGGGAAATTGCTAAAGCATGGGCTGCGGCAACGGGTGGCCATCGTGCGGGCTGTTTAGCTTCTTCTTTTGTGGCTGAAGTGAAATCCGATTTGATGGGTGAGCAAACCATTCTCTGCGGCATGCTGCAAGCGGGCTCTATCGTTTGCTACGAGAAAATGGTTGCTGATGGCATCGACCCTGGTTATGCGGGCAAGCTTTTGCAATTTGGTTGGGAAACCATTACCGAAGCACTCAAGTTTGGCGGTATCACTCATATGATGGATCGCCTGTCTAACCCTGCAAAAATTAAAGCGTTTGAGCTGTCTGAAGAGTTGAAAGATCTGATGCGCCCGCTGTACAACAAGCATATGGATGACATCATTTCTGGCCACTTCTCTAGCACCATGATGGCGGATTGGGCGAATGATGATAAAGACTTATTCGGCTGGCGTGCAGAAACCGCTGAAACGGCCTTTGAAAACTATCCAACAACCGACGTAAAAATTGCTGAGCAAGAATACTTTGATAACGGTATTTTGATGATTGCCATGGTGCGTGCTGGGGTTGAGTTGGCGTTTGAAGCGATGACGGCTTCAGGCATCATCGATGAGTCGGCTTACTATGAATCACTGCACGAACTCCCACTGATTGCCAATACGGTAGCGCGTAAGCGTCTGTATGAAATGAACGTGGTAATCTCTGACACCGCAGAGTACGGTAATTATCTGTTTGCCAATGTGGCGGTACCACTATTGCGTGAAAAGTTTATGCCGAAAGTGGGCACTGATGTGATTGGTAAAGGATTAAGAGTGGTCTCTAATCAAGTTGATAACGCAACGCTTATCGAAGTAAACAGCATCATCCGTAACCATCCGGTTGAGTATATCGGTGAAGAGCTGCGCGGTTACATGAAAGACATGAAGCGCATCGCCGTGGGTGATTAATCCCTATATTGATTTCCAAAGCAAACACAACAACACACTATAATAAAAACCAAGAAGGCTTAGTCGAATGACTAAGCCTTTCTTTATTGAGTGCTAAGTGGCGTGTTTACTGTATGAACTCAGCGCTTATTTGTCCGCTAATTTGGCTTCAAGCTCAGCCATTTTCTGCTCTAACTCAGTGAGCTTTTGGCGAGTGCGTAACAGCACTTGAGTTTGCACATCAAACTCTTCGCGGCTGACGACATCCAGTTTGTTCAGTTGGCCTTGAATGACCTGACGCACTTTCTGTTCTACATCAGCACCCAGTTCTTTGACGGGTTGTGGCATGGCTTCATGGATTTGCTTGGCGATCTGCTCGAGTTTTTTGGCATCAAACATAGTAATTCTCCTGTTAAGTTGCCAACATTCTATGCAATTCAGCTAGGGATGTCGTTAGATTGGATAATAAAAAAGGCCATCGAAATGGCCTTTTGTGATGAGACTGAATATTGGATTACAGCTGACGATGAGCCGCTTTGGCTTCATCAATGCGGGCCAATTTCTCCAGATCTTTATCCTCAACAAACACCGGTAGTGGTTTGTGTTTCTCTGCAAGGTAGCTGTAAATCACCGGCAGTACAAACAGAGTAAACAAGGTACCAATTGCCAGACCAGAGACGATAACAATACCGATACTGAAGCGCTGCGCAGCCCCTGCACCGGTGGCGTACATCAGTGGGATCAGGCCTGCGATCATTGCTGCAGTGGTCATTAGGATTGGGCGCAGACGCACTTTAGCGGCATGCATGACAGCCTCAATCCGGCTGAGTTTGTTGTGTAACTGCTCCTCTTTGGCCACTTCACAGATCAAAATACCGTGTTTAGTGATAAGGCCGACCAGTGTGATCAAGCCAACCTGCGAGTAGATGTTCATGGTTGCCGTACCCCAAGCCAGTGCGATCAAGGCACCACAAATGGCGAGTGGTACAGAGACCATGATAACCAAAGGATCTCTGAGAGATTCAAACTGAATCGCCAACACCAAGAAGATGATCGCCAACGCTAGGCCAAATGTGGCATACAGCGCGCTACCTTCGGTCACATACTGACGAGCTTCACCCATGTAGTCATGGCTATAGCCTTTAGGCAGTTTGCTGCTTGCCAAATTCTCAAACCAGTTGATGGCATCCCCCATAGCCGTGCCCGGTGCTGGCACCGCACCTACGGTGGCAGAGTTGAGCTGGTTGAAGTGGGGTAGCGAGCGAGGCTCTGCAACCACATCAATCGTCACTAGGCTACCGAGTGGGATCACTTTGCCATCTGCCGCGCGAACGTAGTAGCTGTTCATCGATTCAGGGTTGAGACGCCATTTACGTTCCACTTGCGGGATCACTTCGTAAGAGCGGCCGTTGAGGTCGATACGGTTGACATAACCGTCGGCCATCATGGTGCTGAGCGTGATGCCAATATCTTGCATGGTCACGCCGTAGGCACCGGCTTTATCTTTATCGATATTGATCTTCATCGTTGCCGAATCGAAGTTCAGATCCAGATCCGAGTAGACGAACATCGGATTGGCTTTGACTTCGGTCAGCACATCGGTGGCGATGGTAAACAAGCTTTCAAAGTTGCTTGGCGTGGTGATCACAAATTGGATCGGTAAGCCAGAGCCTGCACCAGGCAGTTCTGGCATCTGGAATGCCGTTACCGCCATACCTGGGATATCTTGTACCAAGGTACCCACGCGGTTGGTTACTGTGGCTTGGCTAGCTTCACGCTGGCTCCATGGCACCATTGACGCAATACCAAACGCCTGGTTTGAGTTAGGAACACCAGTAAACACCTGAGCGAACTGAACTTCTGGCTGATCAGACAGAATTTTATTCACATCATCCATCGTATTCGCCAGATAATCGAGGTTGGCATTCGACGGGCCTGTGCCCATCAGCATGATTACCCCTTTATCTTCCGATGGCGCAAGCTCACTTGGAATGAACTTAAACAGCATTGGTAAACTTGCAAAAACGATAAACGCAAAGGCAATAACCACAGGGCGATGAGCCATCACCGCGGTCAGCATGCGTTCATAGCGTGCCGTCATGCGATCCAGTAAATGGTGCACTTTCAGTTCAAATTTGTTCGGCGCTTCATTGGCTTTGAGCATCTTTGAACACATCATCGGCGACAGAGTCAATGCAACAATACCGGATACAAAAACAGAACCAGCCAGTGTGAGCGCAAACTCTTTAAACAGTGAGCCGGTGATACCGCCCATCAAGGCAATCGGCGCATAGACCGCACCCAACGTCAGCGTCATCGCAATAACTGGGATGGCAATTTCACGGGTACCGATGATCGCCGCGCGGAAAGGAGATTCCCCTTCTTTGATATGGCGGTCAACGTTCTCTAGAACGACGATCGCATCGTCAACCACAAGGCCGATCGCCAGAACCATCGCCAGCAGCGTCATTAGGTTCCAAGAGAAGCCCATCATCTGCATCACCATCGCAACACCAATCAGTGAAAGCGGGATAGTGACGATAGGGATGAGTACGGCACGCAGTGACCCCAAGAACAGAGTAATGACCACAAGAACGATCAGCGCCGCTTCTACGATGGTTTTGATAACCTCGTGGATCGATTCATTGATCGCAACCGTTGAGTCATACAACACGTTCATTTCAATGTTGCTTGGCATGTTTTTCTGCAGCTCAGGCAGCATCTCAAGCACATCTTTGGCGATGTTGATAGGGTTTGCACTTGGGGCCGCGTTAATCGCGGCAACGACCGCTTCACGGCCATTAGCACTCGCGCGATAGGTATCATGGCTCTTAGCCAAGGTAACTTTCGCGATATCACCTAGGCGAGTCACGGTACCTTTCTCAGCTTTCACCACCAGACTTTCCAAATCTTCCACGGTGGAGACTTGGGTATCGGCGCTGCCGTTATAAAGAACGAATTCACCAATCGCCTGACCGGTCGCTGACTGATAGTTGTTGGCATTCAGAATGCTCATCACATCCGCTGCGGAGAGGTTTAGTGCCGCCATTTTGGCTGGATCGAGCCATACCCGGAGCGCGTATTTCATACCGCCATACAGATCGATACTTGACACACCATTGACTGCGTAAAGCTGTGGATTAACCACGCGCTCTAGGTAATCAGTGATTTGGCTGGATGCCAATTCATTACTGGTGAAACCAATATACAGAACCGCAGTGGTTGAACCGGTCGACATGGTGACGGTCGGATCTTCTGCTTCTTTAGGCAACTGCGAGCGAACCGAGTTGGTCTTGGCCAGAACGTCAGATAACGCGGCGTTGGGATCCGTATTCAATTTCATGGTCACTGTGATGGTCGAGCGACCCAACACGGACTGTGACGTCATAAAATCAATGTTATCCGCCTGTGCTACCGCTTGTTCCAAGGGTTGAGTAATAAAACCTTGAATCAAATCGGCACTGGCACCGTAATAGCCGGTGCTCACCGTAATTACGGTGTTGGTCATTTCAGGGTATTCACGCACCTGCATTTTGAAAATGGCTTGTAGACCAAGCAACACAATCAAAAAGCTGATCGATACCGCTAAAACTGGACGTTTTATAAAAACATCAGTAAAGCGCATGATGCCTCCGCTTACAGCATTGGGGTTTCTGCTGGTGGTGTAGTCGCATCACTTTCGACGATACGAACTTTAGCACCGTTACTCAGACGTACTTGACCTGTCGTGACAACCACATCACCCGGTTTTACGCCTTCCAGAATGTGAGCAATAGATTCAGAGCGCTCACCCACTTTCACAACATGTTGCTGGACGCGCTTCTCACCATTTTCTTCGCTGACAATGTAAACATTGTCACCGTAGAGGGTATAGGTAATCGCGGTTTGCGGCAGAGTGACTTGGTTTTCCAGCTTAGGCAGAATGATGTTGGCACGCGCAAACATGCCGCTTCGCAGTTTGCCATCACTATTTGGGATATCCGCTTGTACTTGGATCAGGCCGCTTTGTACGCTCACTGCAGGTTCAATCGCTGAGATGGAGCCTTTGAATGAGGTCTGTGGATAAGCATCGACAAAAATATCGACTTCTTGGTCCAGTGAAATCCGCGAAATATCTCTTTGTGGCACGGTAAAACGCAGACGCATTACGCTGGTATCTTCCAAGCGCACAATGTCTGTACCCGGCTGCAAATATTGACCTAAGAACACATTACGAATACCGATCACACCAGCAAAAGGCGCTTTGATTTCACGGCGAGCAATGGTGGCTTTTAGGCTTTCAATATCAGCGGAGAGCGCATAGTAGCTCGCTTCTGCTTCATCATAAGACTCTTTAGAGATAGAACCTTTAGCGAACAGACCCTTGTAGCGTTCATATTTGGCTTTCGCTGCAGGCAGGCGCGCTTCAGTGCTTTTTAAATTGGCTCGTTCTACCGCTGAATCCAGTAGCACTAGAGGTTGGTCTTTTGCGACTTGCGTGCCCGATTCAAACGTAATTTGGTCAATCACCCCTGCCGTTTCGGTCGTTAGCGTCACACCCTGATTCGGTTCAATAAAACCGATCGCTTCAATCACGGGTACCCAATCAACCGGATTGGCGGTCACTACGGTAACCGGAAATTCTGGCTCAGGACGATTGGCGAGGTACTCGGCAATTTTCTGTTGTTTGAAAAGATTGAAACCTATCACGCTGCCAAACAGCAGGACCGCGATAAGCAACATAAAAAATGTCCACTTTTTCATTCTGGTGCGAACTCCAAATTAGTGTTGAGTAATTGCATCCCAACTGGCTTGAATCATTGCATCGAGAGTTGAATCATCCAGTTGATAAAAACCTAAAGCGTATTGACGAGCAAGAGTGACGGTTGTTTCAAAACTCAACGCAGAAAGAAGATGGTTATCGAGAGGTTTGAAAATTCCCTGCTGCTTTCCTTGGTCGAACAACAGTTCGACTTTGGCAAACATTTTTTGCTCTAGTTCCCTTACATTGCAACAAGTTGTTGTTGGTAAAGACTCATACTGCACTCGATTGCTGATAATGTCACGACAAGAGCCAGCCAACGTCCAAATATTCAGCCACATAGTACGGAAGCGTTCTTGCAAAGACATGTCATCTCTCAGATTAGCTTGTACGGCTTCGGCGATTTTTTGACTAACGTGCAAACGCACTTCAATCAAGAGATGATCTTTATCGCGGAAGTAACGATAAATCGTTCCGGTTGCCATATTCGCTGCTTTTGCCACTTTATGCATCGAGAGCCCTTGAAAGCCCTGTTCTGCAATCAGTTTTTCAGCCGCGATAAGGATTTGGAGCTGTTTATCGCCGTACACTATTTCAGACATCACATTTCTCTGCAAATGAACGGTTGTTCATTATAGCGGCTAACACCCCCTGTTTTGCAATACACTTGTGCAGTAAATTTTTGTAAAGGCAGTTTCTTTGTTGGTAATCCTCGGTGAGCGGATTATTATTGGCGGCTAAATAAAGAGGATTGAGAGCGCTATGAAGCTGAACCCAAGACAAGATGAAGCGGTCAAGTACGTCTCCGGACCCTGTCTGGTATTGGCGGGGGCGGGTTCGGGCAAAACACGCGTCATCACCAATAAAATTGCCTATTTGGTTCAGCAATGTGGCTATAAAGCACGCAATATTGCTGCGGTGACGTTTACCAATAAAGCGGCGCGTGAGATGAAAGAGCGCGTAGCTCAAACACTCGGTAAAGGTGAGTCGCGTGGCTTAATGGTGTCTACCTTCCATACTCTTGGCTTAAACATCATTCGCCGTGAGTTTAAAGCTTTGGGCCTCAAAGCGGGTTTTTCACTGTTTGACGACCAAGATCAGCTCGCGTTACTTAAAGAGCTGACCGAAAAGCAGCTCGACGGCGATAAAGATCTGCTGCGCTTGCTACTGAGCACCATTTCCAACTGGAAAAATGACATGCTGACTCCGCCGCAAGCCAAGGCAATGGCGAAAGGGGAACCGCAGCAGCTTTTTGCACACTGCTTTGAGCTTTACCAAAAACAGATGCAGTCTTACAACGCACTCGATTTCGATGATTTGATCTTGCTGCCGGTGTTACTGCTACGCAGCAATGAAGAAGTACGCCAACGCTGGCAAAATCGGATTCGCTATCTGTTGGTGGACGAATATCAAGATACCAACACCAGCCAATATGAGTTGGTCAAACTCTTAGTGGGTGAGCGTGGCCGTTTAACTGTGGTGGGAGATGATGACCAATCCATTTATTCATGGCGTGGTGCAAAACCACAAAACTTGGTGTTACTTGGGGAAGATTTTCCGAGTTTAAAGCTGATTAAGCTCGAACAAAACTACCGCTCGACCAGCCGCATTTTGCGTGCGGCGAATATCTTAATTGCCAATAACCCCCACGTTTACCAAAAGGCGCTCTTTTCTGAGTTAGCGGAAGGGGAAAAGCTCAAGGTCATACTGGCCAATAATGAAGATCATGAAGCAGAGCGAGTGACCGCAGAAATCATCGCCCATAAGTTTCTCAATCGAACCGAATACCGAGATTACGCGATTCTTTATCGCGGAAACCATCAATCGCGACTGATTGAAAAATCGCTGACTCAAAACCGTGTGCCGTACAAACTTTCCGGCGGCACTTCGTTTTTTGCGCGCGCAGAGATCAAAGACATCATGGCTTACCTGCGAGTACTGGTGAACCCTGATGATGACAACGCATTTTTACGCATTGTGAATACGCCGAAGCGCGAAATCGGCCCAGCTACGCTCGAAAAGTTAGGCAGTTACGCCAATATGCGGGGCAAAAGCCTATTTACCGCCAGTTTTGAGCTCGGTTTAGAGCAGCATTTGAGCGGGCGAGGGCTTGAGAACTTACGCCGCTTCACTGAGTGGTTGGTGGCGATTGCCGATAATGCTGAGCGGGGTAACACGGTGGAAGCGGTGCGCGCATTAGTGCGTGATATTCGTTACGAAGATTGGTTGTATGAGACTTCCGCCAGTCCGAAAGCGGCCGAAATGCGCATGAAAAACGTCTCCGATCTCTATTCATGGATCGTGGCCGATTTGGAAGGTGATAATCCCGATCAGCAAGAGAAAACTCTGAAAGAGGTGGTGCAGCGTTTAACTCTGCGCGACATGATGGAGCGTGGCGAAGAGAACGATGACAGTGATGCGGTACAGCTGATGACACTGCACGCCTCAAAGGGCTTAGAATTTCCGTACGTGTATTTGATTGGCGCTGAAGAGGGCATTTTGCCGCATCAAACCAGCATTGATGAAGAGAACGTCGAGGAAGAGCGGCGCTTAATGTATGTCGGTATCACTCGCGCGCAGCGTGAACTGACCTTTATGGTGTGTAAAGAGCGGCGCCAGTTTGGAGAGCTGATTAAACCCATCCAAAGCCGTTTTCTTGATGAGCTACCGCAAGAGGATATTGAGTGGGAAGTGAAGAAAAAACCCGTTACTCAGGAAGAGCGAATGGCCAAAGGCCAAGCGCATATCGCTAATTTAAGAGCGATGTTTAAAAAGTAAAATAAAGAAGGGCTTGTCAAAACAAGCCCTTCTTTATTATCAATTAATTGAATAGTAAACCCGCTTATTACAGGCCTGCGATCATATGCTCAATCGCAGCAACGATTTCATCGTCCGAACAATCCATACAGGTGCCTTTGGCTGGCATAGCATTGAAGCCATTAATCGCGTGGTTTTTCAGCACATCTTTACCTTGAGCGATACGCGGTCCCCAATCGGCAGCATTGCCTGTTTTCGGTGCACCAGAGATCCCCGCTGAGTGACAGGCAGTACAAAAAGTACCGTAAACCGTTGCGCCATCACGAGGACCTGTAGGAGCGGCTTGTACTGGTTCGCTACCCGCCAGATACACATCACCTACCGGCTTAATGCGTTCAGCAATTGCATTTTTATCGGCTTCAGTTAGAGCAAACGCTGCAGTAGAAAATGTTAGAGCAGCGAACAGTACGCTTAAGAGTGATCGAGACATATCCATTAACTCACTTTACATTCCGAAGGTAAGTGCTGCTTACCTATTATTTTTAGAGTGTTTCAATTTAACGGGCGGTAATTGCTGTTAAATCAATGTAAATTTTGGGTGATTATATCCTGAGAAGTTGTTGCAATAAACAACAAGTTGCGATCTTCCGGCGGTGAGTCACATCCTTTATAAGGGAAGAGTAGCAAGCATCTGATGAAAAAGGCGTCAAACAGTAAAAAAAGTAAAAAAAGTACTAGACGCCCTAATGTGATATACGTATTATTCCACTCCGCCGATAGGGCATGCGCCCGTAGCTCAGCTGGATAGAGCGTTGGCCTCCGGAGCCAAAGGTCGAAGGTTCAAATCCTTTCGGGCGCGCCATTTCGCCCGGGGAATATCGGTAAAGAA